>JACCVB010000330.1 GCA_013698385.1 Chloroflexota bacterium | reverse complement strand
GTACCGGGCGGCGATCGCCAGCCCCGAGCCCCGTCACGGGTCACTCGCGGTCGCGCGTCACTCGCGGTTGCGCATCGCCTCTGCGGCCATGGCGACATATCGTTCCAATTCCGCGGCGACGTCCGGCCGCGGGGCAACCTCGGCCAGGGCCGCGTGCATGTGCAGGAGCCATCGGTCGCGCGCATCGGCATCGATGGCGAACGGGAAATGGCGCATCCTCAGGCGGGCGTGACCGCGCTCCGCGTCGTACGTGCGTGGCCCTCCCCAGTACTGCGCCAGGAAGAGGGTGAGCCGCCGCTGTGCTGGCCCCAACTCCTCCTCCGGGTAGAGGGCGCGCAGGACGGGGTCGCTCGCGACACCGGCATAGAAGCGCTCGACCAATGCCTCGAAGAAGGGCATCCCACCGGCGCGCTCGAACAGGCTGCGCTCGCTCGTCACGTCGCCGAGTCTAGCGAGCCATCGCGATCCGCCGGGCCGCGTGGCATCGATTCACGGTCGTACCGGGCACGCGGTCGCGCCGGGGCGGGGCGAAGTCTCCGGGTGTGATGTCACTCGGCTACATCACGTTGGCCTGCCACAGCGCGGCTTGGAGATGATCCCGGCTGGTCGGAGAATTCGCCGGCGCATTCGGACGAAAGAGGCTGCCGACTTCGAGGCGGTCAGCGATCGACCGTACGGCCGCCGCCGCGCCGCCCGGCCGCCGCCCGCGGCGCCCCCACCTCGGCCGATCGAACCGCCCTGATGTAGCCAATGACATCGCGCGTCAGACCAGCCCCGGCGGCGCTCGCGTGTCCACCGCCTGGTGCCGCCGCCGCCGCCGCCCACGGCGCGGCACGTCAGTCGGCGATGGCACCCTCGACCCTGCGCCGGAACGCCTCCAGATCGAGCGCGACAGCACGCTTGACCTGCGGCTTGACCATCCCTTCGAACATGCGGTACTTGAGCGGCAGGCCGAACCGCAGGTCCCAGCGCAGGACGGTGCCGGGCCCGTCCGCCACGAGGTCTGCGCGGATATCCAGGCTGATCCCATCGGCGTCGCGCCCGCTGAGCGCGAATCGGCCGGGAACCTCGAACGTGGTGATGGTCGCCTGGATCGTGCCCGCCCGCCCGGCGACTCGCTGCTCGATCGTCAGGCGGGACCCGGCCGCGACCGGCCCCCCGCCAACGACGACCACCCGCACGATCCCACTCGCGATCAGCCACTCCGGCCATCGCTCGACCGCGACCAGCGCGACGAACACGACATCGAGCGGCTGACGAAGCCGGACCTCTTCCTGGACGGCGATCGCCATCAGTCGTTCTCGCCGATCGGTTCGAGCCGGAAGGATGGCCCGCGTCCCAGGCCCTCGGACGGCGTGCCGTAGCGCAGGATCAACTCGTGCACGGCGCGCGCGTGATCGACCGAACCCAGCCGATCCGCCGTCGCCTCGAACCGACGCCCGCCGATCTCGACCTCGCAGGCCGGGTCGGCATCCAGGTTCCGGGCCCAGGCCGCCTCGGGATCGGTCGCAGCCACCAGGATGGACCCATCGGGCTCCTCGACGAACCCCACGGCGGTGGTTCGCGGCTGACCGGTCCGCGACCCGCTCGTCGTCAGCAAGGCGACCCGCCCGTCACCGGCGAGGGACAGCCCGATCTCGTCCACGTCGCGCTCGCTCAGGTCATCGACTCCGCTGCCAGGACTTCCCTTCGGTCTGGGTCGATGGCGCGTAGACCATCTCGACCCGCTGCATCTCCCGGATGGTTCTCGCCCCGAGGGCCGCCATCGACTGGCGCAATGCGCCCACCAGGTTCTCCGAACCGTCGCTGACCTCCGCCGGTCCGACCAGGATCCGCTCCAGCGAACCGACCGTTCCGACCCGGATGCGCGTGCCCCGCGGGAGCGTCGGCGAGGGCGCCGCCATCCCCCAGTTCATGCCCCGGCCGGGCGCCTCCTCGGCGCGTGCCAGCGGGGAACCCAGCATGAGCACGTTCGCGCCGGCGGCGATCGCCTTCGCCAGTTCGCCTCCGCGGCGCATGCCACCGTCGGCCACCACCGGCACGTACCGCCCGGTCTCCGCGAGATAGGCGTCACGGGCCGCCGCCACGTCGCTGATGGCCGTGACCTGGGGGACGCCGATGCCCAGAACCTCGCGGGTCGTGCAGGCGGCCCCGGGCCCGACCCCGACGAACACGGCCGCCGCGCCCTGTTCCATCAAGGCGAACGCGACCTCGGCATTCGTCGTATTGCCGACAGCGACCGGGATCGGCATCGAACGGGTGAAATCGACGAGCGACAGGGGGTCGTAGTCCGTGGCCAGGTGGCGGGCGCTGCTGACCTGGCCCTGGACGAGGAACAGGTCCGCCCCAAGCTCGGCGCACCGCGGACCGAACCGGCGCGCGACACCGGGCGTGGCGGCCACCGCGGCCCGCGAACCCGCCGCGTGGAGGGCTGCCAGCCGGACCCCGATCAGGTCCTCCCGGATGGGCGCCCGGTAGACCTCCGAGAGCAGCGCCTGGATGTCAACGTCGGCGGCGCCGGCGAGCCTGGCGAGGACCGCGTCCGGGTCCTCGTAGCGAGTCTGGACACCCTCGAGATTCAGGACCGCCAGCCCACCGAGCCGACTCAGCTCGCCGGCCATCCGCACGTCGGACACCGCGTCCATCGCAGATGCGAGGATCGGGATGGCGAGGTCGATCCCGCAGAACGCCTGAGCGAGATCGACGTCCGACGGCTCCAGGGTGTCCGTACCGGGCGCCAGGGAAACGTCCTCGAACCCGTAGGTCGGACGGATCGTGTCCACCTTCGAATGGAAGACACGCCGCGCCGCCGCCGGCGTCGCCTCCCTCCGTTCGATCACGAGGTCGAGTCTATCAGCGGCCGGCGGCTGCCCTCCAGGGTGAGCTCGAACCAGGCGGCGCGCTCCGGATCGGAAAGGTCGTCGCGGATCCGTTCGATGGCGGTGCGGTAGCCCGGCCAGATCACCTCGGCGTGGGCCTCGTCCACGGGAGCCCAGCGCGACTCGTCGTGTTCGTCGGAGAGCGTCGGCTGAGCGTCCAGCCGAAGGCGGACCGCGAAGACCGCCGCTGTCAGGATGCCGTCGACGGAAGGCTCGTGGAACTGGTTGACGAGATCGAGGTCGTAGTACGCCTCGATCTCCCCGGCACCGAACCCGGTCTCCTCGTACAGCTCCCGCAGCGCACCAAGGGCGACCCGTTCATCTGCTTCCAGTGAGCCCGACACGCATTGCCACAGTCCGGTCAGGATCCGACCCGGCGCGCGACGGAGGAGCAGGACCTCCGGCCGAGCCACGTCCCGCGCCGTGCGCGCGACCCGGAACATCCAGCAATCCACGAGGTCCGGCCGAGTCCCCCTGACCGTCACAGGCGCTCGAAGCGCTCGACTGGCACGACGAAGACGGTCGCGCCGCCCAGTTCGACCTCGAGCGGATAGGGCATGAAGAATTCGCCTGGTTCCATGATCGGGGGCATCGGGTTGACGACCTGCGTGCGCGACGTGCAGTTGTCGCGGACGATGGCCATCACCTCGTCCACCTCGGCATCTTCCACGCCGAGCAGGATCGTGGCGTTCGACTGCTTCAGGAACCCGCCCGCGCTCTGGAGCCGGGTCGCCCGGAATTCCTTGTCCAGCAAGGCATCGACCAGGGCTCCGGCGTCATCCTGATGGACGATCGCGACGACCAGTTTCATCAAGGGCGAGTATCACGGCCGCGACGGGCCGGGTCAACGGACGCGCGGTGTACGATGCCGACTCCGAACCCTCCACCCCCAGGAGTGATACGTGTCGAGCGACGATCCGTCTCGCGATCCCAGGTCCATCCTGCCCGGCGCGATCGCCGCGGTCTCGAGCGGTGCCGAG
>JACCVB010000329.1 GCA_013698385.1 Chloroflexota bacterium | reverse complement strand
TCGTTGCCGTCTTGGTCGACGAGCGTAATCGGTCCCTTGACCGACAGCGGTCCGTTCTCGGTGACGGTGATCTTGACAAGGTCGGCCACGCGTTCCTCCTTGGGGAGAGATGGATTGCGGGACCGGCCCCGTGCCGGTCCCGCCTCCGGTTGGTTGTCGGCGCCTACCGCGCGCCGACGAGCGCCTGAGCCGGCTCGACCGGTGTGGGCGGTGCAGCCTGCGGTGGCTGGCGCAGAGTCACAAGTGCGAGCAGAGCTCCGGCTACGGCGATTCCGGCGGCGCCCAGGAACGCGGCGGAGAAGCCGTCGGTCAGTGCCTGCGGGCTGCCGAGCTGGCCGGCGCCCTGTGACGTGGCGAGCGCCGTCATGGCGGCCAGCCCGAGCGCCGAGCCGACCTGATAGCTGGTGTTCACGATCCCGGACGCGAGGCCGCCCTCCTCGGGACGGGCGCTGGAGATCGCCGTGCCCAGCGACGGGATGAACGCGAGCGCCATGCCGGTCGCTGCGATCAGCGACGCGGGCAGCACGTCGGCGGCGAAGTTGCCGTCGGGCCGCGCGAGCGAGAGCCCGATCAGGCCGGCGGCGAGGACGAGCAGGCCGGCGACGATCGGCGGCTTGAAGCCGAACCGGTTGATGACCCGGGGGGCGACCAGGATCATCAGGACCATGATCGCCACGGTCATCGGGAGCAGCGCCGCGCCACCCTTGAACGCGCCGAAGCCAAGCACCTGCTGTAGGTAGAGGTTCAGGAAGAACCACATCGGGATCCACGCCGCGCCGAGCAGCAGCTGGGCGAGGTTCGCCCCACCGAGGTTCGGGGTGCCAAAGATCCCCAGCCGCACAAGCGGGGCCCTGCGGCCGGACTGGATCGCCAAAAAGGCGACGAGCAGGGCCACGGCGCCGGCGAGTACAAGGATCGTGGTCGTCGATCCCCAGCCCTCCTCGGGTGCACGGACGATCGCGAACACCGCGAGCGCGAGGCCGGCGGTGACGGCGATTGCGCCGGGGATGTCGACGGAGCCGCGCTTGGCTTGAGCGCCGGGCATCAGACCGGGTGTGGCAGCGAGGACGGCAAGCGCGATCGGGATGTTGATGTAGAAGACCCACGGCCACGAGACCCACTCCGTGATCACGCCGCCCAGGAACACGCCCGCGGTGCCGCCGGCCGGCGCCGCGGCGCCGTAGAGCGCGAGCGCCTTGGTGAGCTCCTTGGGATCGTGCATGAACAGCATCATCAGCAGCGTCAACGCGGCCGGGGCGATGAACGCGGCACCGAGCCCCTGGACCGCGCGACCGAGGATCTCGACCCACACGGCATCAGCCAGACCGGCGACGAGCGAGCCGACGGCAAGCACTGCCCAGCCGGCGAGGAACAGGCGCTTGGCGCCGAGCAGGTCCGACAGGCGGCCGCCGAGCAGCAGCAGGCCGCCGAACGCGACCACGTAGGCGTTGAAGACCCACGAGAGGTTCTCCTGCGAGAAGCCCAGATCGGACTGGATCTGCGGCAGGGCCACCCCGATGATCGAGGTGTCCATGATGACCATGAACTGCGCGAGGGCGATGAAGCCCAGCGCGGTCCAGCGCTTGGTACTCGGCTGTGGCATGGTGGTGAGCCTCCTTTAAACGGTACGGGTGTTGGGTATATCCACGAGCGAAGAAGACGAGCGGGCGATTCGCTCCGGGGCGCCGGAGCGCTCGGCCTTGAAGCCGCGCAGTCGCAGCGAGTTGGTAACGACGAACACGCTGGAGAGCGCCATCGCCGCCCCGGCGAACAGTGGGTTCAGGAACCCGAGCATCGCCACCGGGATGAGCACGACGTTGTAGGCGAACGCCCAGAAGAGGTTGGCCTCGATGGTCCGCCGGGACAGGCGGATGGCGTCGGCCGCCGCGCGGAGGTCGCCGCTGATCAGCGTCAGGTCTGACGCCTCTATGGCTACATCGGTGCCGGTGCCGATCGCCAGACCGAGGTCCGCTTGGGCGAGCGCGGGGGCGTCGTTGACGCCGTCGCCGACCCCGCGGCGTTCGCTGCGCTGCTGTCGATGTCGTGCTCGCCGTCGGCCTGCCCGTCCATCGTTGAAGCGTGTCCGCCGTGTCCGGTCGCCGCAGTCACGCTGTCATCGGTGGGGTCGATGGCCGCCCCGGCGAGCACCGCCGCGCCGAAGACGAGGCCGAGTATCGCGGCGAACGCTGCCAGCCGGATCGGAGCGTTCACGAGCTCTCGCCGATGGCCTCGTCGGGGCGTGAAC
>JACCVB010000318.1 GCA_013698385.1 Chloroflexota bacterium | reverse complement strand
GCGCTGGCGTCGGCGTCGGCGTCGGCGTCGGCGTCGGCGTCGGCGTCGGCGTCGGCGTCGGCTCGGGTGTGGGGGTCGGTGTCGGCGTCGGTGCCGGCGTCGGTGTCGGCGTCGGGGTCGGTGTCGGGCTCGGGCTGGGCGATGGCGACGGAGTCGGCTCCGGGCCCTTCGAGACGACGATGTCGATGCGCGTGCCCTTGACGACGATATTGCCGGCCGACGGGTTCGAGCCGATCACTTGGCCGGCCGGCACGATCGCGTCGAACTCCTCCGAACGCGTGCCCAGCCGCAGCCCCGCGCCGCTGATGGCCTGGAGCGCATCCGACTCGGAATTCCGCTGCAGGTCCGGCACGGGCACGGTCCCACGGCTCGCCGCGACCGTGACCGCGACCTCGCCGCCACGATCCACGCGCTGACCAGCGGTCGGGTCCTGGGTGAGGATCGTGCCTGCCGCCTTGTCCGACTCCATGGGCGTCGCGACGATGGTCAGGTCCAGTGCCTCGGCCTGGGACGATGCGACCTCGGCGGTCTTGCCCACGAAATTCGGCACGGTCACCTGGGTCGTGGTCACCGGCGCCGAACTGGAAAGCAACCGGAAGACCAGGAAGGCCACTCCGGCCAGCAGGGCCAGGGCCAGGAGTCCGGCCAACCAGACCGCGGGGCTCGTTCCTGAGGCAGGTTCCTCACGGGGCGTGGCTGCGGCGATCGGCGCGCGAGGCCGCTCGTCGATACCTGCGTAGGCGTCGGTCGGGTAGCGGCCGACGGCCGGGTCGGCGCGAGCCACGGTCGGGTTGGATCTAGCCACGCCGGCGGCAGTCACGCCCGCGGCGGTCACGCCGGCGGCCGCCACGCCGGTCGTCGCAGCCACGGCTGCAGACGAAGCCGGTCGCGTCCCTTCCAGGGCATCGGCCATTTCCGAGGCCGACGTGAAGCGCGCCACGGGATCCATCGCCATGGCGCGGCGGCTGATGGCCGCGAGCTCAGGCGGGATGGACGGACGGATGAGTGCTGGATCCGGAACGGGGCCGCTCAGGCGGGCGAGCGCCACGGACGCGGCGCTGTCGGATTCCCATGGCCGGCGGCCGGTCATCATCTCGAACAGCACGATGCCCAGTGCGAAGACGTCCGATCCAGCCGTGGCCGGCTCGCCGCGGGCCTGCTCCGGGCTGAAGTAGTGGACCGAGCCGAGAGTCGTCCCGGGCAGCGTCATCTGGGCCTCGGCGAGCGCCCGGGCGATCCCGAAGTCCACGACCTTGACCCGCCCGTCCTGGCCGATGAGTACGTTGCCGGGCTTCACGTCGCGATGGACGATGCCCCGCGCATGGGCTGCGGCAAGGGCGCGGGCGATGGCCGCCGCGACCCGGGCGGCCTGCTGGGGCGGCAGCGGTCCGACCCGGCGCAGGATGGACGCGAGGTCCTCGCCGTCCACGTACTCCATCACGATGTACGGGCCGGACGGGTCCTCCCCGTAGTCGTAGACCGTGACCACATTCGGGTGGCTCAGCGACGCGGCGTTCTGGGCCTCCTGGCGAAACCGTGACGAGAAGTCCGGGTCGCGCAGGTATTCCGGGCGGAGCAGCTTGACCGCGACTTCCCGACCGAGCTGGGTATCCAGCGCTCGGTAGATCGTGGCCATGCCGCCCTGGCCGAGCAGCGCGAGCAGTCGATAGCGACCGCCGAGCTCGGCCCCGATCTCCGTCATGTTGGTGCCTCGGGGCGACTCAGAGGGTCAACCCGCGGAGGTAGGTCCGGAACTCAGGGCCCAGGTCGGGCCGCGCCAGCGCGAGCTCCACGGACGCCTGGAGCCAGCCCATGGTCGTACCCGCGTCGTAACGCGTGCCCTCGAACTCGTGGGCGTAGACCTCCTGCTCCTCCATCAGGGCGCTGATCGCGTCGGTCAGCTGGATCTCGCCGCCCGCACCCCGCTGGGTCTGCTCCAGCTTGTCGAAGATCTTGGGCGTGAGCACGTACCGCCCGATGATCGCGAGATTGGACGGAGCATCCGCGGGTTCGGGCTTCTCGACGAGTGCCGTCACGCGGTGCAATCGGCCGTGGTCCAGCGGGTCCTTCGTGGGCTCCGAGGCGATGACCCCGTAGCGGCCGGTGTGTTCGGGCGGGACTTCCATGACGGCCACCACGGAGGCGTGGGTCTGGTGGTAGACGTCGATCAGCTGGCCGATGCACGGTCGCTCGCCGACGACCACATCGTCGGGCAGGATGACCGCGAACGGCTCGTGCCCGATGAGGTCCTTGGCCATCAGCACGGCGTGACCCAGGCCCAGTTGCTCCTTCTGGCGAACATACGCCACCTGGGCGAGGTCGCTGATGTGGCGCACCTGGCGGAGCATCTCGATGTCGCCCTTCTCCTCGAGCAGGTGCTCGAGTTCGTAGGACAGGTCGAAGTGGTCCTCGATCGCTCGTTTCTGGCTGGACGTGACGATGATGACCTGCTCGATCCCGGCCGCGACGGCTTCCTCCACCGCGTACTGGATGATCGGCTT
>JACCVB010000238.1 GCA_013698385.1 Chloroflexota bacterium | reverse complement strand
TGCACGCGATGGCCTGCATCGCATACCAGCGCGGGCGGAGCTGATCGAACGTCGCGGGCAGCATCGCCTCCCAGACGCGCTCGGTCGCGAAGGCATCCAAACCGATCACTCGCGGGATGAGTTCCTCCCGCAGGATGGCCAGGATCTCCGACTGGAGCGGCTCATCCTCGTCCGCGTTGTACGCCTCTCCGACGATCCCGTCCGACGTGCGCACGCGAGTGATGATGGTGCAGCGATTGCGCATCCGGTAATAGCTGCCCTTGTAGGTGAACGGCAGCGGCGCGCGAACCGGGATCGTTTCGATCGACTCGATCGTCAGGGGCATCGAATGGCCTCGCGTGCTGGCGGACGACATTGACGTCGGTGGAGACGGGTGCCACCATCTCGCAATCGTAACTGGAAACGGTACCGCCTCGTCCGACGACGACACCCGCGCTGAGGACCCATGCCGACCTTTGCCACGCCCGGACGGACGCCGCCCGAAACCGACCGCCTGGCGCCCCTGGCCGGCGTCCGGATCATCGCGGTCGAACAGTACGGTGCCGGACCGTTCGGCACGCTCTACCTGGCCGATCTCGGTGCGGACGTCATCAAGATCGAGGATCCGACGGTCGGCGGCGATGTCAGCCGCTATATCCCGCCTGGCACCTCCGGAACGGACAGCCTGTTCTTCGAGTCGTTCAATCGCAACAAGCGCAGCCTGAGCCTGGACCTCAAGTCTGCCGCGGGGCGCGACGTCCTCCATCGACTCGTCAAGGGGTCCGACGCGGTGTTCAGCAATCTGCGCGGTGACCAACCCGCCCGTCTCGGTCTGACCTACGCCGATCTCGGCCCGATCAATCCCGCGATCGTGTGCGTGGCCCTGACCGGTTATGGCCAGGAAGGTGACGACGCACGATTACCCGGATATGACGCGTTGATCCAGGCGCAGGCGGGCTGGGCATCGTTGACTGGTGCGCCCGACGGACCGCCAACCAAGAGCGGCCTGTCGCTGGCCGATTACATCGCCGGCCTGACGGCGATGCTCGGGCTGATGGTCGCGCTGTTCGATGCCCGCCGAACGGGAGTCGGGCGTGACGTCGATACCAATCTCTACGATTCCGCCCTGGCCATGCTCAGCTACCCGGCGACGTGGTTCCTCTCTAGCGGCTTCGTCACCCAGCGCCACGAGATGTCCGCCCATCCGAGCGTCATCCCATTCCAGTTCTTCGCGACATCGGATGGACACGTCGCGGTGGCGTGTCCCAAGGAGAAGTTCTTTCGCGCGCTCATCGAACGGATGGACCTACCGGACCTGGCGGCCGATGCGCGCTTCGCCGACTTCGAATCTCGCGGGCAGCACCGGCCCGAGCTGCTTGCCCGCCTGTCCGAGCGATTCGCGCAGGACTCCACGGGGACCTGGCTCGATCGGCTTCGCGGGCACGTCCCGATCGCCCCTGTCCGCTCGCTGGAGGAGGCGCTGGACATCGTGGAGTTGCGTGGACGGGGCATGTTGGCCGAATACGACCACCCGACGTTCGGGTCCGTGCGCTCGGTGGGCTTGCCACTGCATCTGGGCGGCCATCAGCCGATCTACCGTGCCGGCCCGGGTCTGGGCTCGGATGGCGACGAGATCCTGGCCGGATTGGGCTACGACGCCGAGGCGGTCGCCACGCTCCGGAACGGCGGAGCGTTCGGCCGGACCATCCAGGCAGGGCCCCCTGCCCTGGAGCCGAGCTGACCGACTCCGGACGCGCGAACGCTCAGTCCTCTGGCGGGACGACCGTCCCTTGACCGACCAGGTTGATGCCGGTGATCCGGGCGTAGTTCGAGAAGTACGTGTCGCGGTGGATCACGTTTCCGTTGCGATCCCGGACGGTCCGACTGACGGTCACCTTCTTGCCGTCGACCGGTTTCTCGATCCGTTCCGTCTCGCCGGGTGGCAGCTTGTCCGTGTACTCGATGGAGTCCTTGCCTGGCCGGACGTCGCGCACGATCGGCTTGCTGAGGGAGACCTTGCGTCCGGTCGGGACACTGACGAGGTCGAATTTGACCCAGCCGTCGTCGCCCTTCCGGATCTGGTAGCCGCGGATCAGGATCGGGTAATCCGTGTCATTGGTGAACGACATCGTCTGCTTCGCGCCAGATGCGCTGATGAAGACCGTGGCGTCCAGGCCGAGCGGGTAGCGATCGATGTAGTAGTAGTGATTCCGCCGGGCGCCCATCTCGTAGC
>JACCVB010000308.1 GCA_013698385.1 Chloroflexota bacterium | reverse complement strand
GTCGCCGGGTTCGTCGCGCGCGACGTGATCGGTCCCTCGCTCATGCTCGAATCGCCGATGACCACCCCGATCTGGCCGTTCAGCGCCCGCCTGGCCGGCGCGAGCGAACCCGGAACGACGGTCGAGGTGGAGGGCCTGGGTCATCAGGCGCTGGACCGTCGGGGTCGATTCACGGTCGAGACGACGCTCTGGCCATGGCCCCAGACGATCCGCCTCCGGGCCACGGACGGGTCCGGCAACGTCACCGTGCGCGATGTATCACTCGTGGGCGGCGTCGACTACCGACGCTTCCCGTGGCCCACGATCCTGGCCGCCGTCCTGCTTATCTTCGTCGCCGGCAGCGGCCTGCTTGGGACGCGGCGGCGACGGACGCGTGGTGAGGCGGCGGTGTCGTCCGAGGGTCGGTGGGCGCCCGCGATCCCCACAGCAGAGATCGAGGAACTGCCGCCCGGTGGGGGACTGCCTCTCCGCTGACGACCTCACCAGCGCCGAGTTCACCGGTCGCGTGCCCGACGCTTGGCGTCCCGCAGCCGGGCCATCGTGTCCGTGGTCGCTGCCGGTGCGCTCGGGGGCGCCGGCGGCGGAGCCCCCGAACCCTTGCCCGCCGTCGATCCGGGTTGCGTCAACCCGGGTGCTGTCGCCTCGGGTGGCGTCGGGCCGCCCGTCGGCGCACCTTCCGGGACGACGCCCGTCGAGGTGCGCGAGTCAACGGCCGGCACGGCGACCGGGGCCACCGCGTTGTCCCGCCTGATCGCCGCCCGGGTCCCGGATGATCCGGCCCGTTCGCGTGCGGCCAGCAACCCCGCGCTCGTCGCGGTTCGGCTCGCGGTCGCCTTCCGCCTCCGGCCGATCCCCCGGACCCAGGCCCCGGCGGCCGCGAACTCCCGCCGCCCGACCGACACCCGGCGGAGGGCGATGTCCAGCGGCCACAGGACGAGCGCCAGGACCAGCAGCCAGGGCCACAGGTCGGTGGACTGGCTCGTCGCCTTGAGGTCATGCAGCCAGGGCTGGAGTGGCGTGTCGATCGTCGTCCCGCCAGTCGCGCTGCGCAGGGTGGCGAGGAGCGGCTCGTTCGGTCCGAGCGCACGATACTCGGCGGCCGTCGGCGACACGAGGCCCACGGTCCGGCCGAGCGGCGATGAACCGGGTCTCGTCTGGTTGATCCGCACCGCGTAGGCGCCCGGATCCACCTCGCCCAGTTGGGCCTCGTAGATGCCCGGCGCGACCTGGACGAGGGGGACGTCCTTCGGCTCCAGGTCGGGACCCACGACCACGGCCGACGTCGAATAGAAGTCGCGCGGCGACCCGTCACTCTCCACGCTCTGGACGTGCAGGGTCGTCTTGCCCGCCTTGGCATCAAGGGACGCCTCGATGCCGCCGGTCTCCTCGCCCGGGAAGGTCCACGCCACGAGCTGGCTGAAGAATCGCGAGAAGCCCTGCCAGCCCAGCCAATCGCGCGCCCAGCGCCCGGTCGAGTCCGACGTCCAGGCAACGGACCGGCCAAGGCCGTACTGCCACTGGGCGAGGAGCGGATCGTCGCGCGCGGTGACGAGCACGGTCTGCGCGGCGGGCTTGATCGTCGTGCCGTTGTAGCCGCGCAGCTGTGGCAGGCCACCGTCCTCCACGCCGCGCAGGATCGGCGACGACGAGGTCTTGATCGGGAAGAACGGTTCCTCGACGATCTGCTGGCCGGAGACCTGCTGGGTCTCCTTGAGGAAGATGTCCGGGATGCTGGCCGGGTTGGCGGCGTCGTAGAACCGGCCCCCACCCTGCTTCGCCAGGTTCTCCAGGAACGGGTTGGAGCCGCCACCCGCGCCGACCGTCGAGAGGGTGATCCCGGCCGCCTTCATCCGGGCGATGATCGCGTCGTACTGGCCGGACGACGACCAGCCATCCGTCAGCAGGATGATGTGCCGGCGGGTCGCGGTCGCGCCCTCCAGCGATCGGACCGCCTGGTCCAGCCCCGCGAAGATGTTCGTCTGCCCGTTGGGCTCGATCCCGGCGATGGACGCCTGGAGGTCCGCCACGCCGCCGAGCGGCTGCGTCTGAACGACCCAGTGGGCCTGCTCGTTGAAGCTGACGACGCCAAGCTCGTCCTGCGCGGTCAGGCTGGCCGCGGCGCGCAGGATGGCCTCCTTGCCGATGTCGACCTTGCGCACGCCGCCCATGCCCGTGCCGCCACCGCGCCCGCCGTTGAACGAGTTGCAATGGCAGGCGTCCATGGAACCGGACTGATCGATGACCACCACGAGCGCGACATCGGGCTGCTTCTCGCGGTTGCGCACGCCCATGTCCACGGGCAGGGACGCCTCCAGCGGGGTCTTCTGGTAGCCGCCCGCCCCGTAGCTGTCCGGCCCGCCGATCATGACCAGGCCCTTGCCGAGGTCGCGCACGTCCACCTGCAGCGCGGCCATCTGGCGGTCGGACAGGCGGATCCTGGGCACGTCCACGAGGACGACGCTGTCGTAGGTCGCGAGCTGGGCGAAGTCCGTCGGCAGGGCCTCGGGCACGATCGTGTCCACCTGCTGGCCCTGGGCCTTGAGCGCCGCGACCAGTTCCGCGGCCACAAGCTGGTTACCGGCCAGGACCAGGGTCCGCGGTTCGCCCTTGACGATCGTGTTCGAGTCCGCCCGGTCGTTCTGGCTGAACGTGTCGCGGGCGGCCTCCACGACGACCCGGAACGTGTGGAATCCCGCTTCCTTGGGCGTGGCGTCGAAGGCCACCCGGGTGACCCCGACTTCGAGGTTGACCGGCTGGGTCGCCACGAGCTTGCCGTCGGCGAAGAGCCGGAGCGTGGCGGGCTGCGCGACCGAGGAGCGGATCTCGGCGATCGCCTCGATCGATTCACCGAGCCGGGCGGTCGACGGCGTCGTCAGGCGCTCGACGAGGACCTCATCGCTCGAACCGAGGCCGATCAGCCGCGTCTCGACCCGGACCCCTCGAGTGGCGGCGAGCGCCGCTTCGCTCTGGCCGCCGCCGGTCGTGTCATTGCCGTCGGACATCAGGACGATCCGCTTCTGGGCATCGTCGGGGAAGAGCGCCGAGGCAAGGCGCAGGGCCGCCCCGATATCGGTCGCGGAGCGGACCGGGGTGGAGGCGATCCGGTCGATGCCGTCGAGGTCGGCCGGTAAGCGTTCCACGAGCGCCTCCTTGCCGAACGCTACGATGCCCGCGACATCGTCGTCGGGCCTGAGCGCCAGCGACTCGCGCAGGAACGCAAGCGCGTCCTCGCGCCCGGCGTTGCCCACCGAATCGGACAGGTCGACGACGAAGACCGTGGCCAGCCGATCGACCGGCAGGACCAGCCGGAACCCGGCCAGGGCCAGCACGAGCGCACTGATCAACAACGTTCGCAAGACCAGCGCGATCCGTCGTCGACCGACACCGATCCGCCGCCGGGAACCGAGGTACAACGCGAACGTGAGCGCCAGGGCCGGGATGAGCAGGAGCAGCGCGACGGGCGCTTCGAAGCTGACGCCCATCAGGCGGGGCCACCGGCACGCCGACCCAGTCGCGTCGCGAGTCCACGACGGATGCGGACGAGCCCATCTCGGTGGTAGAGCGCCCACTCCACGCTCAGCGCCAGGAGCGCGAGCAGCACGATGGGGACCCACAGTTCGTCGTGGGTCGTCGGTCGCTCGGTCGGGGCGGTGCCGGCGCCGGATGCCGGTGAGGTGGTCGTGCCCAGGGCCTCGATGGCCGCCGCGGATCCGGGCGCGATGGTCGATTCGTCCACGTCGAAGAGGGCCACGGCGAACTGGACCGGCGCGAGCGGGTCGTCCGGGAGCGAAGAGGCACCTGGTGAGACCCGGGGTGAACTGGACGGTCCGCCCGATCCGGTCGCCGACGAGGCCGCCGGGTCCACGATCGGCGTGACGGTGTAGAGACCCGGCTGATCCGTGCCCGCGAACGTGATCGCGGCGCCGCCGCTCGATCCGGGTACGAGGTCCACGGACGTGCCGTCAGGCCTGGCCACCATCAGGCCCGACGCTCCGGGCGGGATGACGAGTTCGACCGGGTCGCCAGGCTCGACGGCACCCGTTGGTGCGACCGAGCCGCCGAGCAACTCGCCGGTCAGGTTGGCCAGCAGGATCGGGAAGGCGACCTGGAGGGGCAGATCGGAGCGCCTGGGCTCGAAGGCGAGGACAGCCGTCGGCAGACCATCTCGCGAGCCGGCGTACAGAAGGGGAGCGCCCTTCGGCCCCGGGATCACGGTCCGAGCCCAGGCCGGCAGGGTCAGCTTGGAGGCCTCCGCGATGTGGGTCGTGGACAGGTCCACGTAGCGCAGGATCGGTTCGTCCGGATCCAGCGACCCGATGCCCGGACCCTTGAGGGTGCCGGTCACGTCGCCAAGGACGCTCGTGCGCGGTGGCGCGATGGCCAGCATCGGACTCCGCGGCAGGGTCGCGGGGAGGAACCCCTCGAAGATCACGAGGTCCCACGGCCGACCGTCCCTGCGTTCCGTGGCGGGTCCGTAGGTGGCGGGTGCCTCGCCGAAGAGTTCGGCGTCCGGCAGATAGCTGAGCGCGGTCTCAAGGTACGGATCACCTTCGCCGACGACGAGGATCAGCCGGGTCCGCTGCGGCGGGATCACCGCCCAGGCCCGATCGTCCACGGCCAGCTGGTCCGGCGCGGTTGTGACCGCTGGATCGGCACCGACCAGGCGGACCTCGACGGCGCTCACGTCCTTGGGCACGTCGTCGATGACCACGTTCGAGCGCGCCTGGGCGTCGAGCATGACGTCGCGGACCTCGAGCAACCGCTGGTCACCCCACACCTCGAGCCGGCGCGCGGCCCGGACGAGGTCCAGGTTCGCGACGCTGATGAACAAGGAACGCGTCACCGACGAGGCGGCCGTTCGAACGGCCAGGGCGACGATCGCCTGGTTCTTCCGGTCTCGCCCCACCGGCAGAACCTTGATCGGAGCCTCCACCCGGCCCGTGGGCGTGACGGCGAGCGCCGAATCGGTGGCGACGAGGATCTGGGCGTCACCGGAGCGCGCGGCAAGCTTGGAGGCGAGTTCCAGGGCGTCACCCAGATCACCACGGGTGGTCGTCACCGGGATGGCCTCGATCGCCGCCCGGACCCGCCCGAGATCGCCCGACTCGTTCACCACGATCCGGGCGCTTCGATCGGCGGCGATCACGCTGACCTTGCCGCCGGTCGGCAGCTCCCGCAGCGCGTCGATGGCGGTCGCCTTCGCGGCGGCCAGCCGACTTGGTGCGACGTCCGTGGCGGCCATGCTGGCCGAGGTGTCCATGACGAGCACGATGTCCCGAGCCAGTCCCGCCGGTCGCTCCAGGAACGGCCGGGCGGCGAGCAGGGCGAGGATGATCACGAGCAGCAGCTGGAGGAGCAGGAGGAGGCTACGGCGCAGCTTCTGCCACGGCGCGTTCGCCTCCACGTCTGCCACCAGTCGGGACCACAGCAGGGTGGAGGGGACGACCGCCTCGTCGCGCCGCAGCTTGAGTAGGTACATCGCGATGACCGCCGGCAGGAACAGTAGCCCGAGCAGCGCGAGCGGCGTGGTGAACGGCATCGCGACTTAGCTCAGGACCCGGCGCCGGCGCAGCTCGGCGAACATCAGGTCGGCCAGGTTCACGTCCGAGGAGAGGTCCACATAACTCGCCCGGCGCTTGGCGGCAAGGTCCGCGAAGGCGGCCTTCCAATCGGTCAGGCGCGCTCGGTAGGCGTCGATCGTGGCGAGGTCGGCCGTGATATCGACTCGCTCGCCGGTCTCCGAGTCGACCAGCCGCAGGTCGCCTTCCAGGGGAGGATCCAGCTCGTCAGGCGACAGGACATGCAGGATGATCAGCTCGGAACCGGTCGCGGCCAGTTCGCGGATGACTTTGTCCGCGGACGGATCGAGGAGATCGGACACCAGCACGACGACCCCGCGACCGTGCAGCTGGGCGCCTGCATGTCGAGCGGCAGCGAGCAGGTCCGTCGGACCATCGGCGGCTTCGATGGCGGACAGGTCGGCCAGCAGTCGAAAGATCCGGCCGGACCCGCGCATCGCGGCGCGTCGCCGTCCGACCCGACCGGCGAGGGCGGTCACCGCCACCCGGTCTTCGCTGGCCAACCCGATGTAGCCGAGCGCCGCCGCCGCGCGCTTCGCGAACAGCAGCTTCTGGGGATGGCCGCTGGCCATGGACGTCGAGGCGTCGATCAGGAGCGTGATCGTGACGTCCTCCTCCTCGACGA
>JACCVB010000307.1 GCA_013698385.1 Chloroflexota bacterium | reverse complement strand
GCGGATCCACTTGGAGCTCTTCCAGAAGTACTTCTTGGGCACGAACAGGCGGAGCGGGTAGCCGTGCTCGAGTTCCAGGGGCTGGCCGTCGAACGTGTCGGCGAGCAGGACGTCGTCGTCATCGAGGACGTCGAGCGGCAGGTTGGCGGTGTAGCCCTGTTCGGCATGGCTGACGACGTGGGTCGCCGACGGCCGGACCTGGGCGAGCTCCAGGATGGTCTGGATCGCGACGCCTTCCCAGGTGGTGTCGAGCTTGGACCAGCGGGTCACGCAGTGGATGTCCGTATGGACCTGCTTGCGGGGGAGGGCCTTGAACTCGTCCCAGGTCAGCGTGAACGGCGCATCGACCTCGCCGTAGATCCGGAAGTCCCATGTCGCGAGGTCGGTCTTGGGCACCGAGCCGTAGTGGAGGACCGGGAACTTCTCCGTCCGGTACTGGCCGGGCGGGATCCGGACCGCGATGGCGGGGTCGACGGCGTTGTTTCCAAAAAGGCGTTCGAACATGGGCGCGCGATCCTTTCGAGGCGTGGTCGCCGGGTATCGTTGCACAACGTTCGTGACAGTCCCGTGACCGAGTCGTCGGGTAACCTTGCCGCCGTGACACAGCTCATCCGGACCACCGCCCCGTCCGTCGTCATCGTCATGCCCGCCTACAACGCGGCGCGGACGCTGGAACGAACGTACGCCGACATCCCCCACGACCTCATCCGCAAGATCATCCTCGTCGATGACGTGTCGCGCGACGAGACCGTGGACATCGCCCGGCAGCTCGGCCTTGACGTCATCATCCATGCCCAGAACAAGGGCTATGGCGGCAACCAGAAGACGTGCTACGACGCGGCCCTCGCCGCCGGGGCGGACATCGTGGTCATGCTCCATCCCGACTACCAGTACGACGCCACGCGCATCCCGGCCCTGGTCGAGCCGATCGCCGCGGGCACCCACGACCTCATGCTCGGCAGCCGGTTCATTGGCGACCCACTCGCCGGGGGCATGCCAAGCTGGAAATACGTGAGCAATCGGTTCCTGACGACGGTGGAGAACGTCGCCTTCGAACTCCACCTGTCCGAGTACCACACCGGCCTTCGTGCCTACAGTCGGCGCCTGCTCGAAACCATCCCGTACCACGAGAACAGCGACGACTTCGTGTTCGACCAGGAGCTCATCGCCCAGGTCGTGGCCGCAGGCATGCGCCGGCGCATCGGCGAGATCGCTGTACCCACCCGCTATTTCGAGGAGGCGAGCTCGGTCGGGTTCCGGCGCAGCGTCGTGTACGGGCTATCGACACTGCGCGTCGTGGCGCGCTACCTGCTCCACCGACTGCGCGTCCGGCGCTCGCCCAAACTGGCGCCCCGATCAACCGACGGGGCCCGACGCGCCAGGATCGACTGAGCGGCGCGGCCTCAGACCCGGAGGCCGTCGGCCAGACCCAGGCCCAGGATTGCGACCAGTGTCCCGGCTCCGACCGCGACCGCTGCGCCAAGACCGACGAGCAGCGGTCGCCAGCCGATCGAGCGCAGCTCGCCGAAGCGCACGGACAGGCCGACGGCGGCAAGGGCGACGAGGATCAGCGCGCGCGCCGCGACCTCGAGGAGGGCCGCGACCTCGGGCCCGATCGCGCCGATACTGCGCAGCCCGGACAGGGCCAGGAACCCGAGGATGAAGAGCGGGAAGGCCCGGCGCAGTCCGGCCCGCGTGTCGCCGGCCTCGCCCGTGCGCCGGATCCAGATCCAGGCGATGGCCAACAGGAGCGGCGCCATCAGCGCATTTCGGATGAGTTTGACCACGGTCGCGACCTCGAACGCTCCCGCGGAATAGGCCGAGCTCGCTGCCACGACCTGGCTCGTATCGTTGATCGCGATGCCGGACCACAGCCCGAAGCGGGCGTCGCTCATGGCGAGCAGATGGCCGATGAATGGGTAGGCGAGCACGGCGACGGTCCCAAACAAGGTGACCGTCGCGACCCCGTAGGCGACGTCGCGGGGCCGCGCCCCGATGACCGGAGCCGTCGCGATGACCGCTGAATTCCCGCACACCGCGGCCCCCACGGCAAGCAACACGGCCAGGGGTGGCTCCACGGACGCGATCCGCGACAGCCCAAGGACCAGCGCGAGCACGACGGCCATCGTGATCGCGATGACGGCCGCCGCAGGCAGGCCGATCCCGGCTACTTGCTCGACACTAAGTCGGGCCCCGAGCAGCACGATGCCCAGGCGGAGACACCGTTCCGCCGCGAACCGCAGGCCAGGTCGCAGCGACGCCGAGTCGACACCGGGGAGCCTCCCAAGGAGCAGGCCGAGGACGACCGCGATCGTGACTTCGGAGATCACTGGCGGCAGGTTCGCGCCGATCAGGCGGGCATTCGCGGCCACCGCCACCGCCAGCAACAGGCCCGGCAGGAAGAGGCGCCAGGCGGGAAGCCGCCGACCGATATCACCGACCCGCTGCGGGTCGGCCGTCACCGACTCGTCAGGCAGGAGCAGCGGCCGGGACGGGTAGGTAGGGGCTGGGTACGGGATCGCTGCCGATCGGCGTGGACGCCGGCAAGACATCGTACGGTTGGAAGGTCAACGGCCGACCGGCGCCTACTCCCGACACGCGCAGGAACTCCAGCGTGTACGAGTCGTACATCTCGCGGATCAGCGTGACCGCTGCGCGGTGAGCCGGCAGGCCCGCGGCCGCGCGTGCATCGGCGCGGCTGTCCCACAGACAGAAGGACAGGCAACTGCCATCAACGTCTGCCGGTCCCCTGAAGTAGTGGACGAAACCGGGGGCGGTGGACGCCTCGGCATGCGCGAGGTCGTCGAACTGCTCGAGTCGTTCCACGTCCGCATCGGTTCGACGAACGGAGCGAAACGCAACGAGGTACCACTCACCCGCACCCAGCGCGCCGGCCGCGTCGGTCCAGTCGAACGCCTCCGCGACGGGGACATGGGCGTACCGATCCGAGATCGGTGCGAGGGCACGCAGCGCGTCCATCACCACGCAGCCTACGCGGTTTCCGGCGATTGTCAAATAGCGGGACAGTCCTATGCCACATCGTGGTACTTCAACCTAGAGGTTGTCCACGATCGCCCGTGCGGCCTCGGGCAAGATGCGAGAAACACGCCTTACCCAGGCGAGGCCGCATCGTTCCTCCGGGCCCGTCACCCCGAGGGCGCCAAGGATCCCGTCATCTCGCAGGATGGGAACCGCGATCGTCACGGTGCCGGATTCGGGTTCCCCCTCGCGACGCGCGATCCCAGCGCTGACGACCTGCCGCAGGTCCGCGAGCCAGGCCTCCATGTCACCGACCGGCTGCCCGTCCTCCTGCCCCGCCGCGAACGCGACTTCCTCGATCACATCAGGCGGCGCGGACGCCAGGAGGACCTGGCCGATGGCCCCGACATGCAGCAGGCCCGCCGATCCGGGCGCCATCGTCACCCGCAGGGCGTGGGCGGACTGGATCTCGTGCAGGCACACCGCGGTCGTCCCGACGCGCCGGCAGAGGACGGCCGTCTCGCCGGTCTCCTCGCTGAGCAGGCGCAGGATCGGATCGGCCAGCCGGATGAGCCGCTCGCTGCTGACGATCGCGCCGCCGCCGATGACCAGCCGCGGGCCGAGCCCGTACGCCGAGCCGCGCCGATCCACGAAGCCGAATTCGGCGAGCGTCCGCAGATAGCGATAGACGGTCGAGAGCGGTGTTTCCAGGAGCACGCTCAGTTCGTCGGCCCGGATCTCGCCACGGTCCGAGATCGTCAACAGGAGTCGAAGCCCGCGGGCCAGGGAACT
>JACCVB010000283.1 GCA_013698385.1 Chloroflexota bacterium | reverse complement strand
CCATCCTGACGAATGAGCCCGAGGTTCGGTGGCGGATCGGCCGACGCCCAGGTCTGACATCAGGCGATCGCGACACCCTCGGAGTCCACCGGGGTCGGCGCCTGCAGCGAGAATTCGGCGGCCAGGGCGAGACCTTCGGCGGCGGACGCCACGCGGTCTCGACCGGAGCGCTTGGCCACGAAGCAGGCGCGGTCCGCCGCGAGGAGCACCTCCGCGGCGGTCGCACCGTCCGCCGGGAAGGAGGAAACGCCGATGGACGCGCTGACCGGACCGGCCAGCGACTTCACCGCGCTGAGGGCGCGCTCGGCCACCTGCAGAACGCCTGCCTGGTCGGTGTTCGGGAGCAGGAACGCGAACTCATCCCCGCCGTATCGGAACAGCAGGTCGGAGTCTCGCCCGGCGTGGATCAGGGCGCTACCGATCCGCCGGAGAGTCTCGTCCCCGGCCTGGTGGCCCATCGTGTTGTTGACGACCCGGAAGTCGTCCAGGTCCAGCATGATCAGCCCGAACGGCGTTCCCTCCGACACGCAGCGCGCCAGGTCCGCCTGGAACGTCCCGTGATTGAGGAGTCCGGTCAGCGGGTCCGTCTGGGCCCGCCGCTCCACCGCCCGGAAGACCTCCGCGTTCTGGAGGGCGATGGACACCTGGGCCGCGAACAGCTGGACGAGATCGAACTCCTCCGGGGCGAACCCGTTGTCCGCGCCCAGCCGCTCGATCGTCAGGACCCCGATGGCGCCGGACCGGTCACGCAGCGGAACGATGATCAGGGAGCCTTCCACCGGGCCGGTCTCGGCGAAGTGATTCACCCGCGGATCCGCCCGCTGATCCTCGATGTAGACCGGCTGGTTATGCTCCATCACCCAGGTGGCGACCCCGGCCTCGCTCGCCTCCCACGGTCGCATGAAGAGGTCGGCATGGACACCGCGCGCGGTGAGCGGCGTGAGTAGCCCGGTCGTCGGGTCGACCACCTCGATCGCCACATTGTCCGAGGCGATCAGGCTGCCCAGCCGATCCGTGATGCTTTCAAGCACGGCTCGTCGATCCAGCGTGGTCAGGATAGATTCGGTGATCTGGATCAACTCCCGCTGGCTGCGCAGCTGTCGTTCGAGGGCGGCCGACTGCTCGCGCAGGCGCTGGGTCGCGTCGGCGTTGGCCATCGCCTGGGCGGCGAAGCTCGCGTAGATCACGAGGAGCCGCAGGTCGTCGTCCGTGAACTGGTGGAGCCCGAGCTTCGAAAGCACGAGCACGCCGAGCACGTTGTCCTCGAACAGCATCGGGGCGAGCAACATGGACTCGTCAAGGTCGTCGTCCGTCCCCGGGATCGTGTTGGCGCGAGGATCCGCGCCGGCGTCCGGCAGGTTCTGGGCGATCCGGTGCTCCGCCACCCAGCCGGTGATCCCCTGGCCGACCTCGACCTTGAGTTGATCCGGCGTCTCGTCCACGTACTCGCCGACCTGGCCCTGCATCGCGACCGGCACGAGTTCGCTGCCAAGCACGCGATACACGCGCACGTTGTGGTAATCGATCAGCTGGCGCAGCTCGGTGGCGATGGCCTGGCCGATCTCGGGCACGGTCGAGAGGTGGTTCAGGCGCGCGCCAAGCTGCTGGATGGACTGCAGTTGCGCCGTGAAGGTCTCCATCTGTCCGAAGTCCTGTGCGGTCCGGATGGCCACGCTCGCCTGCGTGGCGAGTGCTGCGAGGGTTTCCAGTTCGTGCGTCGACCAGGTTCGCGGCGCATCGTGGTAGATGTTCAGCAGGCCCAGTATCTCCGCGCCGTCCATGAGCGGCGCGGTGCACAGCGTGTCGAATCCCTCCTGGATCACGGCGGCGCGAACGTCGGCGCCGCGGGGGTCGTCCCGATAGCCGACCGAGAAAAGTGGCTGCCGAGCCTCGATGGCGGCCGACGGCAACGATAGTGGCGGGAAGGTGCGGATCGCGGCGAGATACCCCGCCGACAGTCCGCGACTGACCTCGGCCACGACCTGACCGTCCGACCGGCGCAGGTAAACGGCCGCCCGATCCGCCTCGAACAAGACCATCGCGTGGTCCACCAGGCCTGACAGGATCCGGTCCAGGTCCAATCGGCTACCGATATCGCCCGCGACACGCCTCAGGGCCTCGGCCCGATGGAGCAGGTGAGCGACCTCCTCGTGGCGGCGTGCGACGCGGACGATCGTTCCGATCGCGTCAGCGAGGACGGACCCCAGGTCCTGGTCCGTGGCGGTGAACGCGTCAAGTCCGTCGGCGACCAGGAGCAGCACGCCCCACGGTCCATCAGGTCCCGGGATGGCCACGGCGAGTTCGGACCGGTCGCCAGGAAGGGTCGTCCGGGTCACGCGATCGTCGACCCCCGAATGCACCGCGACCGCCCCCGCGCTCGGGACGGGACCCGGTCGCGCCGAGGACACCGCCGCGTCCAGGGCCCGTCCCAGGACGCCGAACCCACGAGGCAGGTCGAGCAGGCGGGGCGCGGTCCGGCCCTTAGCACCAGCCTTGGCGATGGGCACGAGGAGGTCGACGCGGCACTCCCAGACGGCCACCAACCGCCGTTCGCCGGCATCACGGATCGCGCTGACGACCCGCTGGACCTCATCGACGAGGTCACCTTCACCGAGGGCCTGACGGGCAACAAGATCGAGCAGCGCGAGGTCCCGGTGGTGACGCTCGGCTCCGATCGCCTCGTCCGTCGAGGGTTCGAACTCCGCCACGGCAGGGCCTGACGGGTCGCTGGCGGGTCGGCTACGGCCGGGCCCGGGCCGGTTGGCGGCGGGATCGAACGGGCGGCGAGGCGCCCCGATCGTGGCCGTCGATCCAGTCGAGGCATGCTCGGCCGCGGCGAGGAAGCGCTGCAGATCACCCAATCGGAAGCGGCGATCGCCCCGTGCGTTGATCCGGTAGTAGCGCAAGCGGCCGGCATCACTCCAGGCGCGCACCGTGTTCGGGTGCACGCCCAGCAACCGGGCGGTCTTGGCGACGGACAGGGTCGTGTCCGGCGGGCGCAACGGGAGCGTGGCGCTCACCGCGAGCACCGGGACCGTGTGGCAAGAACTGTGAAGTCCATCGGGTCAGACTAGTCAGCCTCACAGTTCTTGCCAATAGGACCATCGTCCGGCCGTCCGCTGGCCCGCACCTCAGGCGCGTCGACCGCCAGTGAGGCGGACATAGGCCAAGGCCAGCAGCGCGGCTCCCAGGCCGATCGCGAGGACCAGCCCGATCGCGAACAGCGGATCACCCACCAGCCCCGGGCCCTGACCACTGCTGCGCGGGTCTCCTCCGGCGACATCCAGGCTCGGGCTCGGCGAGGCGGCCAGCGCCATCCCGGTCGCAGCGCTCAGCAGGGCCAGGATCAGGCCCACCGCGAGCAGCGTGAGGCCGCCGACCAGGGCGATCGCGGCCGCCATCGGTCGGCGGCGCTCTCCGGCAGCCAGGATGCGCATCGCCTCCGCGGGCTCAAGGGTGGTCAGGACGAGCGGGCGGCCCAGGCCAGCGGTCAGGTGGACGGATCCGCTGGCGTCAACCATCGGCACGCCGAGCGCCATCGCGTGTTCGATCGAGGAGACCTGCTCGACTCGCAACCGCAGTGGCAGGCTCGCGTCCAGCCCGGGCGGCATCCGATCGGGCGCGTCGGCCACCGTCCCGACGGACTCTCGAGGCACGACCACGAGCCCGTCGCCGAGGACGGAGCGGTCGATCGCGATGGAGTCCAGGCCTTCATCCAAAGTGAAGTCGACTGCCTCCAGGTGGTCGTCGATGACGTCCCACCGGCCGTCCCGGAGCACCTGCAGACGGGCCCGCCGCAGGACGAGCGGGCGATGTGCATCGTCCTCGAATCCGTCGACGGCATCGACTCGCCCGCGAACCCCGATGTAGCGGGGCGGGCCTTCGGCCAGCCGGAGCGCCTCCGCGATCGGCACGAACGGCGTCGCCGAGAGGAGTCGCCCAACGCGGAAGCCCGGACCAAAGCTTCGCAGGATGATCGAACCGACGGTGAGCGCGGCGACGCCCAGCAGCACGAACACGAGGGGGACCACGGCGGCGATGATACGCGCCGGGCACGGAAAGGCCCGAAGGAACCTCCGCGACACGTGGGTCTTGATGCGATCTCGGCCGTTAGTGACGCTCGGCCCCTTCGGGCTGAGACCGACGATAGGGTGCGGGTACCCTCGGGTCAATGGCCCCTGTCCACGATTTCTGGCCGACTTCCCGAGTTATCCACCGAACGTCCACAAACGAGGGCAGGATCCGAACGAGGGACGCTCAGCCGGGAGTCGGCGCGGCCTCAACCAGCCCGCCGGCCGGTCGCCGGGTCCAGGGCGTTGACCTGGCCGGCGAATCCGGTCAGGACCAGGCGGCCCCCCACGAGGTCCGCGGCGGTCACGACGTCCGTATGAGCGACCCGCCAGGCGACCGTTCCGTCGGGTTCCAGGGCAAAGGTCTCGATCTCCGCCTGGACCAGGACGTGGCGCAGCCGCGGAGAGCCGAGCAGGGCGATGATCGGCGTTCCCGAGCGGTGGACCCACCGACGCTCGCCGCCATCGGCGTCCAGCCCGAACGTATGGAATCCATAGGCGACCACGAGGAGGCCATGGCTGTCCCAGTAGCGGGCCCGGGGCTCGTCGAAGATGGTCGACGCGAAGCGCGCGGTCCAGGCCCCGCGCGGACCCTCGAGTCGGAGCTCCGCGCGACAGAGTTCGTCCGGTCGGGCGCTGACGTCAGCGCCGAGGTCGAGGAGCGTGCCGCCCGCTTCACTCAGGGCGAAGATCGCCGCCGACTGGCCGCTGCCGCCCCAGCGCCAGCGCGCCCGCAGCCCGCCCGGGTAGACGATCGTCGCGTTGCGAGGCTCCGCAGCGGGCAAGGCCAGGGTCAGGGCGTCGCGGCGGGATCGATCGTCGACGTTGACACAGCGCGCTCCTCCGTGATCGGCGCCACCGTTGCGTTGGCCAGGATGGACAGCGTGGCCGGCGGGACGGCGAACACCGCGGTCGGCAACCCGGCGGCGGCCCAGACGGTCGGGTAGCGACCGAGGTCCGGATCCATGATCACCCGGACGGGCTGGGCAAAGCCGATCGGCGGAATGCCCCCGATGACGAACCCGGTGAGGTCGTTCGCCTCGCGGGCGCTGGCACGGCGGATGTCCCGCTGTCCGGTGACCGCCGCGAGCCGTGCCACATCCACGCGGTTCGAACCCGACACGAGGCAGACGATGGCCTCCAGGGAGCCTTCGTCCTGGGGTGCCACGAACACGAGCGACTTCACGATCTGTCCGAGATCGGCGCCGACCGCCCGGGCGGCCTCCGCCGCCGTGTGAGTCGAGTCATCGAACGCCCGGATCTCCAGCGTCACGCCCTTGCGGAGGGCGGCGTCGATGACCCGGCGAACGGCAGGATGGGCGGTGGGGTCGGACACGCCGGGAGTCTAGCATCGGACCTCGCCCGCGACCGGTAGCATCGCAACCGATGCAGATCATCATCCTCGCCGACGGCGCGGTCGGACCGCGAGCGACACTCGATGCGGCCTGGCCGGGCTGGGCGCAGCCGGACGCCACGATCATCGTGGCCGACGGCGGTGCGCGCCACGCGGCCGAACTCGGGCTGCGAATCGATCGGTGGGTGGGCGATGGTGACTCGCTCGGCGAGGCCGGCGTCGAGGCATTGCGCCGATCCGGCGTCCCGATCGAGCGCGCCGATATGGACAAGGACGAGTCGGATACGGAGCTGGCCGTTGCGGCCGCGCTGCGCCTTCGGCCCGACGAACTGGCGATCGTCGGAGCACTGGGTGGCTTTCGCCTGGACCATGCCCTCGCCAATGTGGGCCTGCTCAGCCTTCCCGGGCTCGCCGGCGTCGATACACGGCTGGTCGCCGTTGATGCACGGGTTCGACTCCTCGCGGCATCCGGGATCGATGGGGAGGCTTCGTCGGTCAGGCTCGCGGGGCGGATCGGCGACCTGGTCACGCTCCTGCCGTTCGGCGAGGATGCCCTCGGAGTCACGACCGACGGCCTGCGATTCCCACTCGTTGACGAGCCGCTCCTTCTGGGCCGCACGCGGGGCCTGTCCAATGTCCGACAGGTTCCGATCGCAGGCGTCCGGATGCGGCGTGGCCGGATCGTCATCGTCGAGACGCCTGCTACGCTCTGAGCCATGAGCATCCCCGCCGTCGGCGATCTCGCCCCGGAGGTCGCTCTGTCGGACGAGTCCGGCACGGTGCATCGACTGAGCGATCAACGCGGTCGCTGGACCGTGGTGTATTTCTACCCGACGGACGACACCCCCGGCTGCACCGTCGAGGCGTGCGAGTTCCGCGACGCCAACGAGACGATCCGGGATCGCGGCGCGGATGTCTGGGGCGTCAGCCCGCAGGGTGCGGCAAGCAAGCGGGCGTTTCGAGAGAAATTCAGCCTGCCCTTCACTCTCCTCGCCGACGAGGAGCACGTGGTGGCCGATGCCTACGGGACCTGGGTCGAGAAGCACAACTACGGCAAGACCTACTGGGGCACGGCGCGCGCGACATTCCTGGTGGATCCGGTCGGACGGATCGCCCGCACCTGGCCCAAGGTGAAGTCGCAAGGCCACGCCGCGGAGGTTCTCGCCGCGCTCGAGGAACTGCAGTCCGCCGCAACATGAGCGAAACGCCAAGCGAGACTTCGCTCGTGGGGGGAGACGAGCGAAGCCTCGGCGAGAAGCGTACTTGGATTGTCTCGCGACCGCAAGGTGCGAACGTTTCCAGTCAGGCGTCGGCGCAACACGCATGGGCCGGACCGTGACCGCTTCCGAGCAAGGGGCCGGCGAGCCGCCTGAAGCCCATGGGTGGCGACCCACCCGATTCATGGTCATCGCGGCCCACCCCGATGATGCGGAATTCGGTCCCGCCGGGACGGCCGCGGGCTGGATCGAAGCTGGGTCGATCGGATGGCTCGTCTGCTGCACGAGTGGCGATCAGGGTGGGGAGGATCACGACGCGAACCCATTCGAACTCGCGGCGATCCGAGAGCGTGAGCAACGAGCCGCAGCGACCGTGATCGGCTACGCCGGGGTGTCGTTCCTGCACCAGCCGGACGGGGCGCTCGCCAACGATCTCGCTCTGCGAGAGATGCTGGTTCGGGAGATCCGCTCGTTCCGGCCCGATGCCGTCCTGGCCACAGATCCCGAGACGCTGTTCTACGACGGTGGCGGGGTCAATCACGCGGACCACCGCGCGGCCGGCATGGCCGCGGTCGACGCGGTCTATCCGGCTGCGCGCAACCCGATGGCCTTTGCCGGGCTCGCGCGCTCGGGCCTGGCCAGCCATAAGGTCCGCCGGCTGTACCTGTTCTGGTCCAACCACCCCACCATCTGGGTCGATATCTCGACCTCGATCGAGCGCAAGCTGCTCGCGCTCCACGAACACGCGAGCCAGATCCGTGACTTCGAGGGGCTGGATGGACGGATCCGCGAGTGGGCGGCCGAGGAGGGCGCACGCATGGGCGTCGCCGCGGCGGAAGGGCTGCGGCTGGTGATCATCGATGATGACGAGGACGAAGGCCCGAGCGTCGCCGATGTCGACGCACCCCTGGATCCTGGTGGGGCCACGCTCGACTGAGTGGTCAGCTCTCGTCGAGGAGCAGGGGCCGGAGTCGGCCCCACCGATTCCACAGTTCGGTCAGCGGGTCCGCGCGCTTGCCGAGCATCGTGACCAGTTCGCCGAGGGTCAGGTCGCCGGCCGCTCCCGCCAGGTGTTCGTCTGCGGTCACGGTCACCTCGCGCCACAGGTCGCCCATGTCGCCTTCGCTCGGGAACGGACGCAGGCGCATCGGGTCCAGGCCCGCATAGGCGAGTGCGAGGGAGAGGTCGCGCTGGGTCGGGATCCGATCGTCCACCCAGCCACCCAGCCCGTCGAATCGATAGCCGAGCGAGGCCAGGGCGCCGGCGACCTCCCGCCCCTGGGTCCGGGTCACGAGCCCCCAGAAGGGATGCTCGGTCGGGAATTCCAGCGCAGATGCCTCGATGCTGTCGGCGAGGATGGCCTCGACCAACGCCGTGAGGGCGACCTGCCAGCGGCGACCGTCCTCCGGATCGTCGCCCGCCATCTCGGCGACGACGTCAGCCATGGCGGCTCGGTCGCCCCGGAGCAAGCGGAAGATGCGGGGCGCGCCGGCGCCGCCGAGGGCGGCGGCCGGTCGTTCGCCCTCGTCCGGACGCGGCGGTTCCCCAGATGGGCTCGTCGGCGACCGGCCCGCGGAGTTGCCGTCGACTTCGGCTTGCTCGCACGTCGCGACCGCCTCGCGGGCCGCCAGGCAGACCGCCTCCGCGGTCTCCGCTGCGATCCGGGCGACGTCCGCATCCAGTGACGAACGTTCCAGGTCCGCACCGATCGTCCGGGCTTCCTCGAGCTCGCGGGCCATCGTCGCAGCGGCTTCGCGTGCCTCGCTATTGATCCGGTTGATGTCCTGCAGCCAGTCTCGCGCTGCCGCTTCCAGCGCTTCGTCCGTGCCCGCACTGGTCCGCGCGGCATGGAACCGCTCCTGCGCTTCGTCCTTCGCAAGCCGGACGGCTCGCGTGTCGGCCGTCGATGCAGCCGGTCATGCCGCGAACATGGGATCCCGCAAGCGTGTCCGCGGCCGTGACCGGAACGGTCTCCAGCCGCCCGTGTGACGTGCCCATCCGCAGGGCCGCGAACGTCGGATCGTTGCCGCCGGAGATCGGGATGCCGACCATCGCCCCCACGGCTCTCTGACCGTCGTGCGGCGGGGCGCCGCTCACCATCCAGGCAGGGGTCGCCGTCGTCGCAGAACGAACGGCCGTTCGACGTTCCCGGCGGCCCGGGTCCACTCGATCATCCGTTCGACGGTCGGCCGGCCACCCCGGGCGGGCGCCGCGGAAGGGAGGGGTGAGGGACTGCGCTCCCGGAATGGATCGGCCAGGGTCGATGCCCGCCGACGTGGGACGGTGTCCTCCATCACGGTCACGCGTACGTACCGTGCGGCCGGTGGCCGAGCCCGCAGAACCTCGACCAGCGCCGCGCCAGCGGCCACCCCGCGGACCAGCCCCAGGGCCAGGAAGGTGAACTCGCTCGCAGTCATCCGGCGCGCCTCCTCCGCTCCTGCCCCCTCGAGCGGGCCTTGCCCCGAACCCCAGCGTAGCTGCGAGATTCGCCAGCGTCAACTCTCGCGACCGGACCGTGCCGACCGATCGGTGCGGCTGCCGAACACGGCGCCGGGCAGCCGGTCTGTGCAGCCCCTCGAATGCCAGTGGTAGATTCGCCCTCTCGGCGGACGCGCCGAGCGCTTCCGCTGCCCTGAGTGTCACGACCACGGAAAGGCACGTCCCCGGTTGGCCATCGAACCCCTGCAGGAATTCCTCGTCCAGCCCGTCGACGCATCCTGGTTGCAGTGCAACATCGAGTGCCAGGAAGCGTGCCCGGTCG
>JACCVB010000281.1 GCA_013698385.1 Chloroflexota bacterium | reverse complement strand
CGCATGCCCACGGGGGCGGTCGGTCCTGACGGGACCGCCGCGCGCGGCCGATCCCGGTCACTTCTCGGCGGGATCCTGACAGGTACGAACCGGTGTCGTGTTGGACTCGGCCCGATGCCAGGACTGGCCGGGATCGAGGGGCGCTGGGGCCTGACTGGGACTGGTCCACGCACGATTCGTCCGGTGACACGATCGACGGCGAGGCCGATTGGAAACGCCGGGCGCGATTCGGCTGACTTGCACTACGGCGAGTCGTAGATGACCCCGAAACGGCCGGGATCGCCGGCCAAGGCCAGTGCCGGCACAGCCAAGGGTGCGGCCAAGGGCACGACCAAGGGTGCGGCCAAGGCCGCGGCCACCACGTCCGGCACTCCCCCCGCGCCACCGTCCGAGGACGAGGCCGGCCACGATCAGCCGATCCCCGCCCAGCCCGCGCCCCGAAGCAAGGACGCGCCGCGGACGATGAAGGCCCTCCGGACTTCGCGCGTCGGCAAACGCCCGTCTCGCGCCAAGCCGGCGGAGAACGTCCTGCGCGAAGGCCTTCGCCTCGAGCGCGTGCCGGATCCGTCCCTGCTCGTCCTGTTCGGGGCGACCGGCGACCTCGCCCATCGCAAGGTCATCCCGGCCCTCTACCAGCTGTGGCGGACCAACCTCCTGCCCCACGAGTTCATGGTCCTCGCGATCGGTCGGCGCGATTACGATGACGACGCGTTCCGGACAGAGATCCGAGCCTCGCTCGAGCAGTTCAGTCGGGTCCTGCCGCTGGAGGAGCCGGTCTGGCGCTCGTTCAGCGAACGGATCTGCTATCACCGCCTGGACTTCGCGGACCCGACCGGATTCGATCGCCTGGCCGAACGCCTGGACGACCTCGACCTCCAGCAGGGCACCCACGGCAATCGGCTGTTCTATCTCGCCACCCAGCCCTCGCAGTTCGCCGAGATCGTCGGTCAGCTCGGGCGGGTCGGGCTGGACCACGAGCGCCACGACGGCGGCTGGCGCCGGATCGTCATCGAGAAGCCATTCGGGCATGACCTCGAGTCGGCCAAGAAGCTCAACCGCGAGGTCGGTCGCGTCTTCCGCGAGTCGCAGGTCTATCGCATCGACCACTACCTGGGCAAGGAGACCGTCCGGAACCTGCTGGTCTTCCGCTTCGGCAACGGGATCTTCGAGCCGCTCTGGAACCGGCGCTACGTGGACCACGTGCAGATCACGGTGGCCGAGTCGATCGGGATCGAGAGCCGGGGCGCCTTCTACGAGCAGACGGGCGCATCGCGCGACGTCGTCCAGAACCATCTGCTCCAGCTGGTGAGCCTCGTGGCCATGGAGCCGCCCGCGACCTTCGAAGCCGATGCTCTGCGCGACGAGAAGGTCAAGGTCCTGCGTGCGATCCGACCGCCAGAAGACCCGGCTGCGGAGGTCATCCGCGGCCAGTACGGTCCTGGCTGGGTGGCGGCGACCCAGGTGCCCGGCTATCGCCAGGAGCCCGAAGTCGACCCGACCTCGGAGACGGAGACCTTCGTGGCCGCCCGATTCACGATCGACGACTGGCGCTGGTCCGGCGTGCCGTTCTACGTCCGCACCGGCAAGCGCCTGCCCAAGCGCTCGACCGAGATCGCGATCCAGTTCCGCGAGGTCCCGCACCGGCTGTTCCGCGACGCCGCGACGGATCCGGACCCGAACCTGCTGGCCATCCGGATCCAGCCGGACGAGGGCATCATGTTGCGCTTCGGGGCCAAGGTGCCGGGACTCGGCCTCAACGTGCGGTCGGTCACGATGGACTTCACGTACGGGTCCGCCTTCAGCGTGGACTCGCCCGATGCCTACGAGACGCTCATCCTCGACGCCCTGCAGGGCGATGCCTCGCTGTTCACCCGGGCCGACGAGGTCGAGGAGGCCTGGAGCATCGTGGATCCGATCGTCGAGTCGTGGGCCACCGCGCCCTCTCCGCCCTTCCCGAACTACGACGCAGGCACCTGGGGCCCCGCCGCAGCCGACGACCTGATGACTAGAGAGGGGCGGCGATGGCGACGGATCTAGCCATCAAGGAGCCGGTCCTGCGTTGGTCGGCCCGCGCCCACAGCATCGCCGAAGTCGAAATTGAGCTGGCCAGGATCTGGGCCGGTCAGGACCTCGCCACGGACGTGGACGGGCAACCCGGGCGACACATCGCGGCGCGCACGAGCGTGATGAACCTGGTCGTCATCGCCAGGCGTCCGGAACTCGCCGAGCGCGGCGCGGCGACCATCCAGGCGCTCACCGGGCGCCACCCGTCGCGGACGATCGTCGTCCAGCCGGCGGATCCCGACGGGCCATCGTGGATCGACGCCCGGGTCGAGGCGCACTGCGTGATGCCCCATGAGGATGCCCCGGAGACCTGCGCCGAGACGATCCACCTGAAGGTCGGCGGGGAGGCGGGTCGCCACTTGGCCGCCGTGGTCACGCCACTGATCATCCACGACCTGCCGGTCACGGTCTGGTGGCCGGGCGAGCCGCCGTTCACGTCGCGATCCGCGCAGGACCTGCTGGCCGCCGCGGACCGGCTGGTGGTCGACGGCTCCACCTGGGACGGCGACGGACTGACCCGCCTTGGCGAGATGGCCGCTCTCGTTGATTCGACCGACCTCGCCGTCAGCGACTTCGCCCTGGTCCGCCAATCGCGCTGGCGCGAGGCGATCGCGTCCATCTTCGACGACCCGGATTTCCTGCCGTACCTGCGCTCGCTGCGGCGCGTGGCCGTGACCTATGCGACGCACGAGGAGGCGGCCGACGAGACGGCGTCGACCAACATGGTCAAGCCGGTCTACCACGTGGCCTGGCTGATGTCGCAACTGGGCCTCACCGTGGTCAAGCCGCTGGCCGCGGTGAGTGCCTCCGCGGCGGCCGTCGGCCGGGCAAAGAAGGCCGCCCGGGACCGGTGCGTGGGGCCCGTGCGCCACGCCGCCGGTCGCGGCATGGCGGCGACCCTGAGCGATGGCCGCAGCGAAGTAGCCGTCGTCGTCCGACCCGTCACCTCCCCGATGCCGTCGGGCACGACCCTGCGGGTCGAACTCCTCGCCGAGCGTCGCGGCTCGGAGCTCCGGGCGGATGTGACGGCGGAGGCCGAGACGGTCCATGTCCGGGTCTGGCAGGAAGGCGTGGAGGCGCTTGACCGCCACTTCCTGGCCGCCCGCCGCGGCGACGTGGACCTGCTCGCGGAAGCGATCGAGGCGGGGCGACGGGACGGGGTCGCGCTCGGCTCCCTCCGCGCGGCGGCGGCGCTCATCGGCACGCCCTGGGGCTCGGCGAGCCGATGAGCGATCATCCGCACGGGCCCGTGGTGGGGACCGGCTCAGGGACGCAGCCCGAGCCGGAGCTCGTCGTGGTCGCCGATCCGGAGGCTGCGTCCCAAGCTGCCGCGGAGCGGGTCGCCGACGCGCTGACCCAGGCAGTCAAGGCACGCGGCCGCGCCGACTGGGCGACGACCGGCGGCTCCACCCCGGTCGGCATCTACCGACATCTCGGCGCCGTGCCCCTGCGTGACACGGTCCCCTGGAACGACATCCACACCTGGTGGGGCGACGACCGGTTCGTGCCGCGCGACCACCCGCTCTCCAACGTCAAGCCGCTCGACGACGTGCTCCTCGACGTGGGCGGTCACGAGGAGGGGACATCCGGGTTGGGGACCGGGCTGCACATCCCGCTGAGCAATCTCCATCCGTTCCGTCCCGGGGAGGCGATCGGGGCGAGTCGCGATGCCGCGGCCTGTGCCGCGGATCTCGCGGCGGAACTCCACGCGACCGGCCTGCTGACGGCCGACGGCTGGCCGGTCTTCGACCTGGTCCTGGTGGGCATCGGCCCAGACGGCCACGTCCTGTCCGTCTTCCCGGGCTCCGGCGCCTTCGATTCGACGGACTGGGCGCTGGCGATCCCGGCCCCCACCCACAACGAGCCGCATGTGGAGCGAGTCACCCTCAACCCCGCAGTCCTCGGCGTCGCGCGCCAGATCCTCGTCGTGGCCAGCGGGGCCTCGAAGGCGCCGATCCTTGGCGACATCTTCGGGCCGCAACGCGACGTCCGGCGCTGGCCGGCCCAGCTCGCCCGGAACCCGAACGCGACCTGGATCCTGGACGAGGCGGCGGCCGCGAACCTTCGGCCATGACCGACCGACTCAGCCGGGTCGTCCCATCGGCCGACGGGACGCCGATCGCCGTGTATTCGAGCGGCACCGGACCACCGTTCATCCTGGTCCACGGCGCATCGGCCGACCACACCACGTTTCGGGTCATCGGGCCACGCCTCGCCGAGCGGTTCACGGTCCATGCCATCGATCGTCGAGGCCGGGGAGGCTCGGGCGACACGCCACCCTACGACATCGAGCGCGAATTCGAGGACGTCGCGGCGGTGGCTCAAGCAGTCGCCGGAGAGGTCGGAGCCGGAGACCCAAGCTCGCCGG
>JACCVB010000271.1 GCA_013698385.1 Chloroflexota bacterium | reverse complement strand
CGCTTGTTCCTGATGTTCATGGGCCCGTGGGACCAGGGCGGTCCGTGGAGCCCGACCGGGATCGGCGGCGTCTTCCGGTTCCTCAACCGGGTCTGGACACTCGCCCTGGATCCTTCCGGGCGCGAGCCGGGCGATCCCGAAGCCGGGCACTTGCCGGTCGGCGAGACCGAGGCCGCGGCCGAGGCGGCCATCCGTGGGGCGGCTCACCGCACGCTGCGCGACGTGACCGAGGACTACGAGGGCTTCCGCTTCAACACGATGGTCGCGAAGCTGATGGAGCTGTCCAACACGCTGTTCCGCTACCGAGGGACGCCGATCGCCGACCGGCCGGCCTGGGACGAGGCGATCCGGCTGTTGCTCCTGATGCTGGCGCCGGCCGCGCCCCATATCAGCGAGGAACTGTGGTCGCGGCGGCTGGTCGCGGCGGGTGAGCCATGGGCCAGCATCCATTCGGCGTCGTGGCCGGCCGTCGACGAGGCCGCCACGGCCATCTCCGTGCGCGAGATCCCGGTCCAGGTCAACGGCAAGCTGCGCGACAAGGTGACCGTGCCCGCCGACGCGACCGACGCCGACATCGAAGCGACCGTCCTCGCGAGTCCCAAGATCGCATCGTTCCTGGACGGCCGGGCACCGGATCGAGTCATCCTGGCCGGCGGCGGCAGGCTCGTGAACCTGGTCGTCCGGTGACCCGGGCCCCCGAGGACGCGGCGGCGTTCGACCGACATCTCGACGTGACGGCACCGGCTGTGGCCGACATCGCCCGGGCCCTTCGCAGGACCGTCCTCACAAGCTGTCCCGACGCGGTCGAGTGGTTCGACCCCGGGAACGGACTGCTGGCGATCGGATCCAGCCGGGCGATGCGGGACCTCCTCTTCGCCATCATCCCGCACAAGGCCCACGTCAACCTCCAGCTCGCCGATGGGGCCGAACTACCGAACCCTGACGGCCGGATCGAGGGCACCGGCAAACGCATCCGTCACGTCAAGGTCCGCTCCGTCGAAGACGCGGGCACGTCCTGGGTGCGGACGGTGATCGAGGCGCAGCTCGCGCACCGAACCGAATGACCAGCGTGGCTGACCGCTCGAAAGCGGATCGAGCTTTCCCGGGCTAGGCTTGGCGTGCCCTTTGGCGATCCTTGGAGGTCCGATTCGTGTCCGACGTCAAGCTAGGTGCGCTCTGCTGGAACCAGTACACCGATTGGCCCAGTCTGCTGGCGGCCGGCGAACGGGCCGACCGGCTCGGCTACGACACGTTGTGGACGTGGGACCACCTCTACCCGATCGTGGGCAGTGATGACGGGCCGATCATGGAGGGCTGGCTGACCCTCGCCGCTTGGGCCCAGGCGACCGAGCGGATCCGGATCGGCCTGATGGTCGGCGCGAACACCTTCCGCGAGCCCGCGCTCACCGCCAAGATGGCGACCACGCTCGATCACATCTCCAACGGCCGAGCGATCCTGGGCATCGGCGGGGCGTGGTTCGAGACAGAGCACGAGGCCTACGGTATCCCCTTCGGCGACGGCTTCCCGGAGCGGCTGCGCTGGCTGGGCGAGGCCTTGCCGATCATGCGCGGCATGCTCCACGGCGAGCGGCCCACGGCGACCGGGCCGCGCTACGCCGCGAAGGCGGTCCGCAACGACCCGATGCCCATCCAGGAACACTTGCCGATCGTCATCGGTGGCAGCGGCGAGCAGGTCACGCTCAAGCTCGTGGCCCGCTACGGCGATGCGAACAACGTCGGCGGCGGCATCGCGAACGTCAGGCGCAAGGACGCGATCCTCGTCCAGCATTGTGAGACGGTCGGGCGCGACCCCTCGGAGATCGAGCGCACGACCGGGCTCGGGACGGTGGTCATCCGGGACTCCCGCGCGGATGCGGAACGTGTCCAGCGCGAGATCGCCGCGCGGAACGGCGGCGCCGAGATCTGGAAGGATCAGCCGGTCGGCACGCCGGAGGACGTCGCGGAGAAGATCGCCCCGTTCCTCGATATCGGGTATCGGCATCTGATCGCCGGCTTCCCCTCGCCGTACGACGAGGAAACGATGACCCGCTTCGCGACCGAGGTCCGACCGCTGCTCGAGGCCCACTGACCGAGGCGAGCGGGGGTCCGGAAGTCGATCGACCGGTCAGTCCGGGCGAGACCCCGACTGATTCTCCGGGATCAACACTTCCCGACTGCGGGCGCGGTGTCGAGCCGCCTTCGCTCGATTGCCGCAGGTCGCCATGTCGCACCAGCGGCGGCGGCCGGTCCTCGAGGTGTCGTAGAAGATCCAGCGGCAGGTCTCGTCATCGCACACCCGGATCCGCTCCGGATGGCCGCCGGTCAGCTCGCTGACGAGCGGGTCCGCCAGCCGCGCCAGGGCGTCGTCGATCGGGTCGCCGACATGGCGATGATCGACGCTGACGCCATCGGGCGCCGGCACGAGCTCGATGACCTGACGGGCATGCAGCGCCCGATTGACCGTATCGAGCGCGCCGGCGCGCGGGACCCGGCGCTCGATGATCGCGTCGGCCACGTCCCGGAGTGCGCGCCGGACGGCGTGGATCCGCGCCAGGTCGCGCTGCGCCGACTCGGGCTGGAGGGCCGCCTGCGCGCGGAGTCGATCGGCGCCCTCGTGATGGATGACGCCCCGATCCACGAACCACGCGAGCGCGTCATCGAGGGTCGGGAGCCGCTCGCGCGGGAAACCATCCTCGCGATCATCGGTGTTCAGGAAGTCGAAGGTCCCGTCGAGCGAGACCTCGTGAGCGTGGCCCGGATCGGCGGGGCGGGTCTGGTCGGTCAACATCGTGATAACCACTTTACGACGCTTGACAGGTTACGCGCAAGTGCCTATGCTGACGCAGTAACCATTAAACACTTATGAAGCGGTTACGAGACTCGCTGGAGGCCGGACGTGGATGTCATCGTCGTGTTGTTCGTCCTGGTGATCGGGCT
>JACCVB010000241.1 GCA_013698385.1 Chloroflexota bacterium | reverse complement strand
CGAGTGGTAGTTGCCCGCGTAGATGATCTCCTGCCACTGGCGGATCATCCCGAGCTTCTTGTTGTCGAGCAGCGCGATCTTTACCGGGATGTGGTCGGCCACGAGGGTCATCAGTTCCTGGAAGGTCATCTGGAAGCCGCCGTCGCCGGTGATCGCCCAGGTCTCGCGGTCCGGTCGACCAAGGGCCGCACCCATCGCCGCCGGCAAGCTGAAGCCCATCGTGCCAAGCCCGCCGGAACTGACATGGCTGTTCGGGTTGCGAAAGCCGGCGTAGCGAGCCAGCCACATCTGGTTCTGGCCGACGTCGGCCACGTAGGTCGCCTGGTGGTCGGTCAGCTCGCCGATCCGCTCGACCACGTAGTCGGCCGAGAGGACGCCCTCGCGCCACGCGCCGGAGCCGTGCCACGACGACGCCTCCGAGTCGCGCCGCCAGTCGGCCAGTTGGTCTAGGTAGGCTCGTCGATCGTCCATCGACGTCTCGGGGACCATCGGGGTCAGCGCTCGCAGGACCCGCCCCGCGTCGCCCACGATGGGCACCTCCACCGCCACGTTCTTGCCGATCTCGGTCGGGTCGATGTCGACGTGGATGATCCGGGCGTAGGGCGCATAGGTCCGGACGTTGCCCGTCACCCGGTCGTCGAAGCGCATCCCGATGGCGATCAGGAGATCCGCACTCTGGATCGCGCGGTTGACGTGCTTCCACCCGTGCATGCCCATGTAGCCGTAGGCCAGCGGGTGGGTCTCGTCCATCGCGCCGATCCCGAGCAGGGTCCAGGCGACCGGGATGCTGGTCTTCTCGGCGAACGCCCGCAGGTCATCCCAGGCCTCGGCATGGAGGACGCCGTGACCGGCCAGGATGACCGGCCGCTGCGCGGCGGCGATCTCGCCGGCGGCCGTCTTGAGCTGGCGGGTGTGGCCATCCAGGTTGGGCCGGAAGCCGGGCAGACCGGTGATGACCTCGGCCTCGCTCGGGTGCTCGGCCCGGGTCTCCTGCTGGAGGGCGTCCTTCGTGATGTCCACGTGGACCGGCCCGGGCCGGCCGGAACGGGCGATGTGGAAGGCCTCCGCGATGACGCGCGGAAGGTCGTCCGCGTCGCGGACCAGGTAGTTGTGCTTGGTCATCGGCAGGGTGATGCCGTTGATGTCGATCTCCTGGAACGCGTCCTTGCCGATCAGGGCGGACGGCACGTTGCCGGTGATGGCCACCATCGGCACCGAATCCAGGAGTGCCGTGCCGATCCCCGTGACGAGGTTCGTGGCGCCCGGGCCGGAGGTTCCCATGCACACGCCGACCCGGCCGGTGACGCGTGCGTAGCCGTCGGCCGCGTGGGCGCCGCCCTGCTCATGGCGGACCAGCACGTGACGCAACTCCGGATAGTCGCCCAGCACGTCGTACAGCGGCAGGATGACGCCGCCGGGGTAGCTGAAGAAGACATCGACACCCTGGCGCAGGAGCGCCTCGCACAGCACGTCCGCCCCGATCCGGGTCCGCTTGAGGTCGCGCGCGTCGTGAAGCATGCCCTTGCGGGCGGTCTCGACCGCGGCCGCGGTGGCCGATCCGTCGCCCGGCACGTGACTGCGTCGGCCGGCCGGGGCTGTGCCGGGACTGGGTGATCGCGCTGGTTCCGTCCTGGTCGTCATGGGTGGTCTCCGTGGTCGTCGTGACGGACAAACAAAAGACCCTCGCCTCCCCGGCGAGGGTCCCTTCGGTCTTCGGTAGTCGTCGCGCCTAGCGCTTGTCCCGCCGCGTTCCTCGGTTCTCCCGCCGGAGGCCGGTAATGAGCCCAAGAAGCCCATCAAGGCCGGGAAGCGAGCGAAGGAGCGCGAGGAGCGATACGTCGGCCAGACGGTCCGGCTCGATCGGCACGTGGACGCGGCGACCGTCCGTCGTCACGACGACGGCGACCGGGCGGCGGTCCTGGCGATCGAACAGACCCAACAGTGGTCTCCGTTACGCGGTTCCCGCAGCGGCATGGCCGTACGGTCCGCGCAGTCTATCAGGGTTCGTCACGACGTCAATCGCGCCAGGCCGTAGACTCTCGCTCCCCGACTCGCACTTCGAAGGCCGCCCCTCGATGCCCCGACCGCGCACCATCGTCGACAAGATCTGGACGGACCACCTCGTCAGCCAGGATCCGGACTCGCCGGCCGTTCTCGCCGTGGATCTGCACCTCGTGCACGAGGTGACGAGCCCGCAGGCGTTCACCGGACTTCGGCAGCGCGGGCTGACGGTTCGCCGCCCGTCGCAGACCGTCGCCACGGCCGACCACTCCATCCCGACCACCCCGCGCAACCTGCCGATGCTGGACCTCCAGGCGGCCGCCCAGATCAACCAGCTCGAGACGAACTGCGCCGAGTTCGGCATTCCGCTGCACGGGATCGGGTCGCCGGACCAGGGCATCGTCCATGTCATCGGTCCGCAGCTGGGGCTGACCCAGCCGGGCATGACCATCGTCTGCGGGGACTCGCATACGAGCACCCACGGCGCGTTTGGAGCCCTCGCCTTCGGGATCGGCACGAGCGAGGTGGAGATGGTCCTCGCCACCCAGACCCTGCTCCAGCGTGAGCCCCTGACGTACGAGG
>JACCVB010000034.1 GCA_013698385.1 Chloroflexota bacterium | reverse complement strand
ACGGAGCCGCGGCCGTGTGTTCGCGGACGAGGGGTCAGCGAGGAAGCTCGGACCGCTGGTCCGGATGGGTCTCTTCGGCCTCTTCCTCGGCCTGGTCACCGGCACCGGCACCACCGGCCGCGCCAACAGCGCCACCGACCACGGCACCCGGAGGTCCGGCGATCGCACCACCGACGACTGCGCCGGCGACGCCGCCGCCGAGTCCGCCGGCAGCGGCGCCGGTTCCGTCATCGCCTTCGGTCGACTCGCCCGCGAGCGCGCCACCGACGGCGCCGATCGCGCCACCGACGACTGCGCCCGGGGGGCCACCAACGGCCATGCCGACGGCCGCGCCGCCGAGGGCACCGGCTCCGGCGCCCATGGCCTCGTTGCCGTGCTCTTCGTTCTCGACGGCCGTGCCGTCAGCATCGGCCGCGGGGTCGTACGGACGGGCCGGGTCGTTCATACGGTTCGGGTCGTTCATACGGTTCGGGTCGTTCACACGATTCGGATCGTTCAGGTTGTCGTGAGGCATCCGTCAATCTCCCTGGTGTGTCTGGGTCACGACCGGCGAAGACCGACGGTCGACATCGACGCTTTCGACGGTACCGGCTGACGGGACGCGATCGCACGTTGCTGCGACAAGCGGACATAACAGTCGTGTGACGAGCCGGGAGTCGGCGCCCCGGCTGCACCGCTGGGGCGCCGCTGGAACGCATTCGGGCACGCGTTCGGGCGAGCGAGGTGAAAGGCCGGGGCGGCGCGTGGCGGCATCACCCGGCGACATCAGCCGCGGACGCCGAGCCCCCGCCATGCGGCCGCGACCATCGCCAGCCGGATCGGGACAGAGATCAGCAGGAGAGGCAGCAGATAGCCTGCGCCGAGCGCGACGGCCGGCGGCGTCATCGCCAGACCGAGCACCGCACCCCGACGCTCTCCGCGCCACAGCCAGCGTCCCGCGACGGCGTCCGCGGCGCAGACCCCGACCAGCGCTGCGCCGAGCACCGCGAACGCCGCCGGATCGAGCCGATCGAACGGGCCACCTTCGAACGCCCGGAAGCCCCACGGAGTCATGGGCAATCGGCCCGTTCTGGCGCGGTAGGCCAGCGCGAGCGGCATCGCGATCCCGAAACCGGCATCGCCGACGAACAACATGGCCGCGATCCGGGCCGCCAACGATGGACGCGTGCGCGCCGGCCCGGTCACGAGCGCTGCCACAGCAACACTGCGGCGGGACGCGGCAGGACGTCGGCCTGGAGTGTCGCGATCCCCGTCATCAACAAGCCCACCGTCAGGGCAAGCGGTATGTCACAGTCCGAAGCGCATGAGGATCATGCACGTGTAGATCCCGAGGAAGCCGATCAGCTCGACGAGGACCAGCCGCTTGGCGCGATCGGTCGCCGCGATGAGCGCAGCTGTCGGCGTGCCGTGAGCGTTCACCGGCGCCCGCTCCATCGCCTCCACAGCCGGGACGATGACGCGGAGACCCCAAATGAACGTCAGCGTGGTCACGACGAGAGCGGCCAGCCAGGTCAGGCCGTACGCCGTCCCGAACAGGATGTCCAGGCTCTTGATCGGCCCGAGAACCGTGCCGCGTGCGATGCCGAGGAGGATGATCAACGGGACGACCACCGGGAAGATCCGGTTGGAGCGGAGCCCGATCGCCCCGCCGATCTCGCGTTGCCTGACGATCGGGAGCCGGTTCATCGCCGGAATCACGATGACGGCAAGAGCGAGCGCGTTGCCGAACCAGAGAATGCCGAGCAGAACGTGGAGCCACTGTACGACGACGACCAGCCAGTCCATGTCTTCCACCAGATGCGGCCACAGGGACGCGGCCGATGCTACATTTAACTACCACCGGTAGTCAATAGTTTCGGAAAGGATCCACGTGCCACGTCCCTATGCCCTCGGGAAGCGCACGGAGCCCAAGAACGAAACGCGGGCCCGGATCGTGGCCGCTGCGGCGCGCGTGTATCGCGATCGGGGCGCAGCCGCAGCGTCCAATCTGGCGATCGCGAAGGAGGCGGACGTCGCGCCGGCGACCGTCCGCAACCACTTTCCTGACCTGCAGGACCTTGCCGACGCCGTGTTCGACGAAATCCTCGCGGAGCTGCGGCCGCCGACCCCCGCGATCTTCGACGGCGTCGACGGGATCCGTGAGCGGATCACCCGTCTGGCGAAGGAGCTGGCGGCGTTCTACGCCCGGAGTGCGACAGCCTGGCAGCTGTACCGCCAGGAGCCGTATCTCGTCGAGGCGTGGTCAGGCGGCGTCGACCGCTACTACCGCGACGTCGACGTCCTGATGCGCAGCTCGCTGGGGCCCCTGAAGCACGACAAGACGGCCCTGGCCCTGGTGGCCGCCGTGATCGGGCCGCCGGCATTCTTCGCCCTGCAGTCGCGTGGCATCTCGAGCCGGATGGCGGCCGACCTGTGCGTCGAGGTCATGGTGCCGTGGCTCGAAGCGCGGGCAGCGGCGAAGAAACCACGAGCCAGGGCGAAACCCGGCCGCTGAACGAGCGACAAGCTGACGAGCGACGAGCTACAGGGCGGCCGGGTCCAGCTTGGCCGGGTCCACCTCGAGCGTCGCCATTGCCTTCGCGACCTTGTCGGGGGCCATCGCCCCGCACCGCCCGAGCTCGGCCAGGACGGCCGCCGCGATGTGTGGCGGGTCGATCTCGAACAGGGTCCGAAGCGCCTCGCGGGTGTCGCTCCGGCCGAAGCCGTCGGTCCCGAGCGAAACGTAGTACGGCGGCAGCCAGCGCGAGACCATGTCGGGCAAGGCCTTCATCCAGTCGGTCGCCGCGACGATCGGGCCGCCGTCTGGGCCGAGGATCGTCGAGACGTACGGGACGCGCGCCGTCTCCGTCGGATGGAGGCGGTTGAACCTCTCCACCTCGAGGGCGTCGCGGCGAAGGAGCGAGAACGACGGCGCGGAGAAGATCTCGGCCGCGATCCCGGCTTTCTCGGCCAGCAGGTCACGGGCGGCGATCACCTGCTGGAGGATCGAGCCCGACCCGACGAGCCGGGCGCGGTGCGCCTTGGGCCCGAGGTCGGGCGCCTCGGCGAAGCGATACAGGCCACGGATGATCCCGTCGTCGATGCCGTCGGCCTTCCTGGGCTGGGCGTAGTTCTCGTTGTACAGGCTGATGTAGTAGAAGACGTCCTCGCCGGCGTGGTACATCCGCTCGATCCCGTCTCGAACGATCGCGGCCAGCTCGTACGCGAACGCCGGGTCGTAGGCCCGCACGTTCGGGACGGTCTGGGCGAGGATGTGGGAGTGGCCGTCGTCGTGCTGGAGGCCCTCACCGGTGAGGGTCGTGCGGCCTGCGGTGGCGCCCATCATGAAGCCGCGGCCGCGGGCGTCGGCCAGAGCCCAGATCTGGTCGCCGGTCCGCTGGAACCCGAACATTGAGTAGAAGATGTAGAACGGGATGACCGGGAAGCCATGGGTCGCGTACGACGTGGCCGCTGCCTGGAGCGACGCCATCGAGCCCGCCTCGGTGATCCCCTCCTCGAGGACCTGGCCGTCCTTCGCTTCGCGATACGACAGCAGGAGGTCCGAGTCGACCGGGTCGTAGCGCTGGCCCAGCTGGGCGTAGATCCCGACCTCCTTGAAGAGCGGGTCCATGCCGAACGTCCGCGCTTCGTCGGGGATGATCGGGACGATCCGCGACCCGAGCTGCTTGTCGCGGATCAGGTTCCGCAGGAGCCGGGTGAAGACCATCGTCGTGGAGACCGCTGTCTCGGAGCCCGAAACGAACTCCTGGTCGACGGTGACGGCGGGCTTGGGCAGCGGCGCCGATTTGACGATCCGCTTGGGCAACGCGCCACCGAGCGCGGCCCGCCGCTCGCGGAGGTACTGGACCTCCTCCGAATCGGGCCCGGGGTGGTAGTACGGCGCGTCCTTGAGCTTTGCGTCGGGAATGGGCAGCTCCAGCCGGTCCCGGAAGATCTTGAGCTCGGCCTCGGACAGCTTCTTCGCCTGGTGGGTGATGTTGCGGGCCTCGACCCCGGTGCCGAGGGTCCAGCCCTTCACGGTGTGGGCGAGGATGACCGTCGGTGCGCCGGTCGACTCCGTTGCGGCCTTGTAGGCGGCGTAGACCTTGCGGTAGTCGTGGCCGCCGCGGCGGAGTTTGGCGAGATCGTCGTCGGTCAGGTGCTCGACGAGCTTGCGCAGACGCGGGTCCGGCCCGAAGAAGTGTTCCCGAATGTAGGCGCCGCCGGCGACCGAGTACTTCTGGAACTCGCCGTCGAGGGTGTTGTTCATCTTCTCGACGAGGACGCCGTCGACGTCGCGGGCGAGGAGCTCGTCCCACTCCCGGGCCCAGACGACCTTGATCACGTTCCAGCCGGAGCCGCGGAAGACCGACTCGAGCTCCTGGATGATCTTGCCGTTGCCGCGGACGGGACCGTCGAGCCGTTGGAGGTTGCAGTTGACGACGAACGTCAGGTTGTCGAGGCCTTCGCGGGTGGCGACATGGAGCGCGCCGAGCGACTCGGGCTCGTCGGTCTCGCCGTCACCGAGGAACGCCCACACCCGCGATTTGCTCGTGTCCAGCAGGCCACGATTCTGGAGGTAGCGGTTGTAGCGGGCCTGGTAGATCGCGCTGATCGGCCCGAGGCCCATGGAGACCGTCGGGAACTCCCACAGCTCCGGCATCAGCCGGGGATGGGGATACGAGCTGAGGCCCTCGCCGGGCGTCGTCTCGCGCCGGAAGTGGTCCAGCTGGTCCTCGGTCAGGCGGCCTTCGAGGAAGGCACGGGCGTAGATGCCCGGTGCGGCGTGGCCCTGGTAGAAGATCTGGTCACCGCTCCCGCCCGGCTCGCCGAGGCGGTCCTTGCCGCGGAAGAAGTGGTTGAACCCGACCTCGTACAGGCTCGCCGAGCTGGCATACGTCGACAGGTGTCCGCCGATCCCGGTGAACCGGTTGTTGGCCCGCAGGACCATCGCCACGGCATTCCAGCGGATGATCCGGCGGATCCGCAGCTCCAGCTGCTCGTCGCCGGGAAAGAACGGCTCCTGCTCCGGGCTGATCGTGTTGATGTATCGCGTCTGGGTGAGCGGCGGCAGACCCACCTGCAGCTGGCGGGCCCGCTTCAGCAGCTTGTAGAGGACGAACCGGGCGCGCGTCTCGCCGCCCTGCTCGACGAGGGAGTCGAACGACTCGATCCAGTCGGACGTCTCGTCCGGATCGATGTCGGGAAGCTGGTGCTTGAACTCGTCGAAGTACATCGGGGCTCCGTGGGCGTTCGGGCAGCCTACGTTGGCTCGAGCCGGAGCGTCGTGTCGAGGATGTCCTCGGCGCACATCGCCTCGGCCCCCGGGTCCCCCGCGTACTTGCGCATGAAGCCGTCGCTCGTGCGCTGGACGGAGTCCGGGTCCGTGGCCGGGATCGCGCTGGCGGTGAACCGCTGGCCCTCGACGTGCAGGGCGACCGCCGGGTTCGCCTGAATCTCGCGGTACCACCGGGCGCTCTCGCCCTTCAAGGAGCGGACGAAGACCTGATCGTCGTCCACGATCGCCCAGATGACCGTCCGATGCACCGGACCGTCCGGCGGCTGGGTCTCGATCTCGACTTCCCTCTTCCGGTCAATCAGCTCGAGGTCCTGCGGCGTGAAGCTCATGCCGGCAGCGTAGCCCATCGCGATCCGGGTCGCGCCCGAGGCGAGCGGATGGGACGCCGCGCATCGCGCCCGAGGCGAGCGGACGCCGGGACGCGGCCCATCGCGGGCCGCCGCCTCGGCCGGTGGTTGGTCCGCCAGCCGGACCAAGGGACGGGTAACGCGGGCCGGGCGGCGCCCCAGCCGCCCGCTGGTCCGCCAGCCGGACCAAGGGAGGGAGAGCACCCCCGCGCTGGGCCTCGGCCGCTGGTTGGTCCGCCTGCCGGACCAAGGGACGGGTGAGCGGGTCCCGCCGGGCCCCTCAGGCAGGGACTGTCGTGACGCGTTCCTGTGACGGCGCGGGCCCCAACGTATGCGATTTTCGGGCATTCTGTTATGCGGACGTGACGCCGTTGCAATGTCCGGCCGCCGCGGCCGCGACGCCGCGACGGGCAGCGTGTGGACCGGCGGCGTGCCACCGGCAATCCTGCCGAACCGCGCCACGCACATGAGACGAGGCAATGACGGAACATCACGAACACGAGACCGTCGTCGTCGAGCGCGACCGCGGCTCCGGCCTGGGAACCATCCTGGCCATCGTCCTGCTCATCGCTCTGCTGGCCGCCGGATGGTGGTTCCTCATCGGCCCCGGGTCCGGCGGCCGCAGCACCACGCCGGGCGCAGGCGATACGAACACGACGACGCCCAGCGAGGTCGTCCCATCGGAGGCGCCGGCCTCGTCCTGAACCCGGGCTCCCATCCGTTCGCTCCCACCCGGGCGGTCGCCGTCGGCGCCTGTCCAGGGTCATCACTGGAGGCTGTGTGAGTACCCAACCGCTCGTGCTCGTCGCCGACGACGAGCCGCGAATCACCAAGCTCGTCTCCATCGCCCTCAGCGAGGAGGGCTTTCGCGTCGTGACCGCGAACGGCGGCGAGGAGGCACTCGTCAAGGCCGAGGAGGTCCGGCCGGACATCGTGCTCCTCGACATCGTCATGCCAGACCTCGACGGCATCGAGGTCATGCGCCAGCTCCGCGAGCGGCGACCTGTGCCGGTGATCCTGCTCACGGCCAAGGGCTCGACGGCGGACAAGGCCAAGGGGCTGGACCTCGGCGCGGACGACTACGTCGCGAAGCCGTTCCATCCCGATGAGCTCGCCGCCCGCGTGCGGGCCGTCATCCGGCGCTCATCCGGGGCGGCGCCGGGCGCCGGCGTGATCAAGTTTGACGACGTGGAGATCGACCTCGAGCGGCGGATGGTGACCCGGAACGGGGAGCTTGTCCAGCTGTCCCGCACGGAGTGGCTGCTTCTGCAGCACCTCGCCGCGAACGCCGGCAAGGTCGTGCTCCACACGGAGCTCCTGACCAAGGTCTGGGGACCGGAGTACCGGGACGACCTGCAGTACCTGCGCGTCTGGGTGTCGCGGGTCCGTCGCAAGCTGGGCGCACTGCCGGGCGAGCCCGGCCGGATCAAGACGTTCCAGGGGATCGGCTACCTGCTCGACGTGGAGGGCCAGGCGGCCGACACGTCCGCGGCGGTCGAGGCCGACACCGGCCCGGCGCCATCCCCGCTCATCGGCTGAGGACCGCCGTCCCCTCGTCCTGGCCCAGGCCACGAAGAAGCCGGCCCGGGAGCCCGGGCCGGCTTACTGGTGCCGACGAAGGTGCTCGGAGGGCTACTGGGCCGATCCGAGGCGGCGGCGGAGTGCGTCGTAGAGCCGCTCGGCGTGGCGGCGCTCGTCCTGCGCGAGCTCCTCGAAGATGCCCTCGTCGTCGTCCTCGGCGTACATCTGGTACGCCTCGATCGCCTCGAGCTTCGAGGTGAGGGCCTGGAGCAGGTTGTACGTCGCGTCATCGACCGGGGAGTCGGTGGCGCCGCTCGTTCCGGAACCCTGATCTTCCTGCATCGAAGCGGATCCTCCCTGTGGACTGCGGAGGCCCTCATGGTGCCGGACTCGGGCATACGGCGAACCCCCCTCGCCCGGGTGAAGGTTGCAGCCTGATGACATCAACCGCGTCGCTGCGGGCTGCGAGCCGCGTGCAAGCGCGCGGTTCTGCCGGGCCGCGCGGGCGTGCTGCGGGTTGTCCCAGACTGGTGGAGTTGCCCCACGCTCCGGACTCCTCGAGCACGGCGACAGATCCGGGAGGCATCGATGGCCGACGATCTTCGTGAGCGTGAGCCGACTCGCGCCCAGGGCGACAATCCCCCCGCGGCGGGAGTCCGAGGCGATAGCGCGGGCACGAGCGGCCCGGATGGCGGGGCTGCGCCCGGTGGCGCGGCCGTCGACCGCGCGGAGGACCGCTCCGTGCCCGCTGGCTCGTCGTCCGGGTCGACGGGGCCCGGGTCGGCCGATCCGCTTCGTGATGTGGAGCATGCGACGGCCGACGAGTAGCGGTTCCGAGGTGCGGCTCGGTGGCGGGGCGCTGTGGCCCGGGCCCGCGGCCAATTTTTGTCATCTGCCACTGCCGGTGGCGGAAGGCACGATTCTCGACGCTTCGCAGCCGCCGAGAGCCTCAGGTCACACTCGGCTGGTGCCCCCATGCGGGCTGGCCCGGAGAAATACCGGACCGAACGCCACTGCCGGTGGCATCCGACAGGAAACATGGTGCCTCGGGACAGTGTGTGTTGCACCAGGGATCGCACGCCGCCAATGAGCCAGACCCCGCCGGGCACCGCCTTGACGTCCGGCCCTGTTCGGCGGGTGGCCACGCGCGGCGGTAGCGTGTGACCGTGCACCGCTATGACCCCACCACCGCCCTGATCGTGGTCGACGTCCAGAACGACTTCGCCGACCCTGCCGGTGGGCTCTCGGTGACGGGCGGCGATCGGATCGTCCCGGTCGTCAACGCCCAGATCGAGCTCGCCCGAGCGGCGGGCGCGCCGGTGATCTACACGCAGGACTGGCACCCGCCCTCGACGCCCCATTTCCAGAAGGACGGCGGCGAGTGGCCGGTTCACTGCGTCCGCGACACCTGGGGCGCGGAGCTGCACCCGGACCTGCGCGTCGAGGGACCCGCGATCCGCAAGGGCGCCAACGGCGAGGACGGCTACTCCGGCTTCACGATGCGGGAGCCGGTTTCCGGGTCGATCGTCCCGACGGAGCTCGAGGCCCTCCTGCGCGACCGCGCGATCGAGCGGGTCGTCGTGTGCGGCCTGGCGACCGACTACTGCGTCAAGGCGACGGCGCTGGACGCTGCGCGCCTGGGCTTCGCGACCAGCGTCCTGACCGATGCGATCGCGGGCGTGGACCTCGAGCCGGGCGACGGCGACCGGGCGCTCAAGGAGCTGCGCTCCGCCGGCGTGTCCGTCGAGGTCGCCCAGCCGGCTGAGGCCCCGGACGCGTGATC
>JACCVB010000230.1 GCA_013698385.1 Chloroflexota bacterium | reverse complement strand
TGTGCGGGCACGGCCACTTCGACCTGAGCGCTTACGAGCGCTACCTGTCCGGGTCGCTGGAGGACTTCGGCTATCCCGAGGATCGGGTCAAGGAAGCGCTGGCCAGCCTCCCGGCGGTCTGAACCGGGCGGGGGAGGACGAACCATGCCGCGTCTGGCCTGCTGGTCGTGTGGCCGCCAGATCTATACGGTCTCGCCGCTCGAGTCGCTGTTCGCCGAGGAGCGCCGCTGCCCGCGTTGCAGTGCGCCACTGGGCCAGGAGCGCCGCGAACGCGAGCGTCGGGAAGCCCTGCGTCGGCAGAACTCGGCTTCGGATCCCGGCCCACCGGGCGATGACCCGGAACGTCGGGTGGACGAACGCCGGGTGACCCGTCGGCGGTCGCCGCGCGCACGCTACGCCGCTTGCGTCGCGGATCGGATAGCTAGTAGATCGGACCTTCCGCGGGAGGAGGTTCGATGATCCGATAGCGCAGGGCGACGGTCCCGGCCTCCAACTTCGAATGCACATCCAGCCTGGACATGATGTTCTGGACATGGGTTCGCAGCGTGTTGCGCGAGATGACCAGTCGATCGCAGATGTCCTGCGTCGAGAGGCCGTCGGCGACCGCGCGCATCACGTCCAGCTCGCGCGCGGTCAGGGGTTCCATTGGCGGTCGCTCGGGTTGTCGATCCCGGGCGCCCGCGACGCGCTGGGCGATGCCCACGATGACGGATCGCGGCAGGAGTGTCTGTCCGGCTCGGGCGCTGCGCAGGGCCGCAACCACGTCCGCCACGGCGCGATCCTTGGTCAGGTTAGCCGTCCGCCCCGGCCTGGATCGATTCGAGCACGGTCTCGTCGTCCTGGACCGCGTTGAGCATGACGATCCGAATTCGTCCTCCCCGTCCGAGTCGGCGGGAGGTGTCCAGCACCCCCGACGCTCGTTCTGGGGGCGGCTGCGATACTCCATCGATGCGACTGGCCATCCTGGGGTTCGGGTTGATCGGCGGATCCGTGGCGAGGGCGCTCCATGAGCGACGACCTAGCTGGCAGATCTCCGCCTGGTCGCCGACCGGGCGCGGAACGGCCCTCGCTCTGGCGGAGGGCGTGATCGGACGGGCTCCGGCGACGGCGCAGGGCGCCCTCGAAGGGGCCGAACTGGTCGTGCTTGCGGCCCCCCCGGCGACGGCCCTGGCCATGCTCGACGATCTCGTCGGGCCCTGGCGTGAGGCCCTTGCCCCGGACACGGTCATCACCGACGTCGTCAGCACGAAATCGACCATGGTCCTGCGCGCGACGGCCCTCGGCCTGCGGTTCGTCGGCGGACACCCGATGGCCGGCCGGGAGACGAGCGGCTACGAGGCGTCCAGCGCAGACCTGTTCGTCGGCCGGCCGTGGGTCGTGGTCCCGTCCGGGGATGCCACAGCCGATGCGCTCGTGGCCGATCTGGCCCGCGCCTGCGGCGCCCGACCGCTGAGACTGTCCGGCGCCGAGCACGACGCGGTGGTGGCCGCGATCAGTCACCTGCCGATCATCGTCGCGGCCGCCCTGGTGGAAGCGGTCGCCGGTGGCGCCGAGGCTGACCGATCGGACTGGGCCGTGGCAGCCACCCTGGCCGCTTCCGGCTGGCGGGACACGACCCGTGTCGCACGCGGCGACGTGGCGATGGGGGTGGGCATCGCGGTCACCAACGGCCCGGCCATCAGCGCCCGCGTCCGTGACCTGATCGGCGTGCTTGAGGCCTGGGCGGAGATCCTGGACGCTCCTGGCACGGACCCCGATGCCATCGACGCGCGACTGGCGAACGCCCGGGCCCGGCTGCTGGCCATGCCCGGGTGACCGGCGAGCGGGTCCTGGTCGTGCCTCGGGCGTGCGTTCCGGACGAGGGCAGCTGGCTCGGTCTACGGACGGCGGGCCTGGATGCATTCCTGGCGGTCGCCCAGTCGGAGGGTCGGTTCCGCGAGCGCTCGCGGATGGAGCACGATCGGTCGTTCAAGCAGCTGATCCCGTACCTCGTGTTGCGCGATGGGCCACGGTACTTCCTGATGCAGCGGACCCGGGCCGGGGCCGACGCGCGATTGCACGACCGGTACTCGATCGGCGTCGGGGGTCACGTCAATCCGGGCGATGCGGGTCTCCTTGGCGGTCTCCGGCGAGAGTGGGCCGAGGAGCTGGACACCGCATTCGAACCGCCCTTCGAGCCCTACGCCCTGATCAACGACGACAGTACGGACGTGGGTTCGGTCCACCTCGGGATCGTGTTCCTGGCCGATGCACAGGGGCGCAGCGTGGTGGTCCGTGAGCAGGACAAGCTTCGAGGAGCGTTCGCGAGCGCGGAGGAGGTGGCGGTCGTCGCCGATCGGCTGGAGTCGTGGAGTCTGCTGATCTTCGAGGCGTTGAGCGGAATGGCGGTACGATCGGGCATATCGGAGTCGTGATGTCCCGTCGCTTCCTGTTCGCCGCGTCGCTCCTGCTCGGCCTGCTGGTCGTGGGGCTGGACCGGCCCGGCCCGGCGCACGCCACATCAGACGCCAGGGTCGTGGTCCTGCCCGCGACCGGCATCGTGGACGGCGTCCTTGCGGGCT
>JACCVB010000181.1 GCA_013698385.1 Chloroflexota bacterium | reverse complement strand
TATTTGAGGGTCAGGCGCAGGACCGCCCCGGGTCCTTCCTGCTCCTCGCTGACTTCGGCGATGAAGCCTTCGTCCTTGAGGATGCGGGCGATCTCACGCTTGGTCCGGGACGCGGGAACGACCACTTCGGTGTGTCGTGCCCGCGACGCGTTCCGCACGCGAGTGAGCATGTCCGCGATCGGGTCGGAGATATTCATCGGTGTCCTACCAGCTCGACTTCGTGACGCCCGGCAGCTCGCCCAGGAGCGCCCGCTCCCGGAAGCAGATGCGGCAGAGCGCGAACCGTCGCATGAAGGCACGGGGACGCCCGCAGACGAAGCAGCGGTGATACCCGCTGACGGCGTGCTTGGGGGTCCGTTTCGCTTTCGCGACCATCGATTTCTTTGCCATGATTCTCCCTCCCCGCGCCTACGAGGCGAAGGGCATGCCGAGGAGTTCGAGAAGCTTCTTCGATTCCTCGTCGGTCTTCGCTGTCGTCACGATGCTGATCTCCAGCCCGCGGAGGCGATCCACCTTGTCGTAGTCGATCTCCGGGAACGCGAGTTGCTCTCGAAGACCGAGCGTGAAGTTACCCCGCCCATCGAACGACTTCCCGGGCACGCCCCGGAAGTCGCGGATGCGCGGCAGTGCGAGCGTGGTCAGTCGATCCATGAAGTCCCACATCCGCTCGCCGCGGAGGGTCACCTTGGCCCCGATCGAGTTGCCAGTCCGCAGGCGGAACTGGGCGATCGAGCGCTTGGCCTTGGTGACGATGGGCTTCTGGCCGGTGACCAGGGTCAGGTCGCCGATGGCCGCATCGAGCGCCTTGGCGTTGGCCAGGGCTTCACCCAGTCCGATGTTCACGACGACCTTGCTGACCCGCGGGACCTGCATCGGGTTGGGGTACTCGAACTGCTTCTGGAGTGCCGGCACGACCTCCGCCGTGTAGCGCTCCTGCAGGCGGCTGGTCACGACTTGACCTCCAGCTGCTCGCCGCAGTGCTTGCACACGCGAACCCTCCGCCCGTTGTCCAGCGTCTCATGGGCGATCCGGGTCGGCCTGGCGCACGCGCCGCAGACGATCATGACCTTGCCCACCGGGACGGGCTGGGCGATCTCGAGGATGCCGCCCTGCTGCATCTTGGGCACGCGGTCGTTGGCACCGGCCGACTGGCGCGGCTTGGTGTGGCGCTTGGCGATATTGATCCCTTCGACGATGAGCGACACGCCACCGGCCGGGGAACCCCGCCGGAACATGCTCCGGCCGCCGCGCGGTGCCGGCAGGCGGCGGATGACGCGCTCGACCGTGCCTCGCTTGCCGGCGTCCTTGCCGGCGAGCACGACGACGGTATCGCCCTTGCGGATCTCGGGCACCTTGGGCGGTCGGACGACGACGTTTCGGTCGGCCATCACAGCACCTCCGGTGCGAGCGACACGATCTTCATGTAGTTGCGGTCACGGAGTTCGCGCGCGACCGGGCCGAAGATGCGCGTCCCACGCGGGTTGCCCTGGTTGTTGATCAAGACCGCGGCGTTCTCATCGAACCGGATGTAGCTACCATCCGCGCGGCCGTATTCCTTGGCCGTCCGGACGATCACCGCTCGGACCACGTCGCCCTTCTTGACCGCGGCGTTCGGGATGGCCTGCTTGACGCTGGCGACGATGACGTCACCGACGCCGGCCGTCGTCTTCTGGGACCGACCCATGACCCGGATGCACTGGATCGTCCGGGCGCCGGTGTTGTCGGCCACCTTCAGACGGGTCTGGGACTGGATCATGAGGACGCCGCTTCCGGGGCGGTGGCATCCGCTGCGCTCGCACCTGCGCTCGACTCGTCGTCCGTCGCGGCGGCGCTGTCATCCGGACCGGTCGCGGGGCTGCGGCCCGGGTGGGCGGCGGCATGGATCGCCTCGGTCGTTTCGGCTTCCTCGGCCACGACGGCCTCGCCGGGCAGGCCGTGGTCGCCGGCGCGCTGGACCACGCTGATCAATCGCCAGCGCTTCGTTGCGGACAGCGGACGCGACTCCTCGATCTCGACGGTGTCGCCGATATGGGCCTCATTGGCCTCGTCATGGGCCTTGAACTTGGTGGACAGGCGGATGACCCGCTTGTACAGCCGGTGGCGGGCCAGACGCTCCACGGACACGACGATCGTCTTGTCCATCTTGTCGCTGACCACGCGCCCGACCTTCGTCTTGCGCTTGCCTTGCACCTGGGTGGTTGCTCCTGTCATCGCGTGATCTCCCGTCAGGCCGTCTGGCCGAGCTTGCGCTCGCGCTTGACGGTCAGGATCCGCGCGATCGTTCGCCGCGTCTGCGGGATGCTGCTGTAGTCCTTGAGCTGGCGAGTGGAGAGCGCGAAACGCGCGCCCCACAGGTCCTGCTTGGCATCATTGAGGGCGGTCTCAAGCTCCGTGTCGGAAAGCGTGCGGACCTTGTCGATATCCATCGGTCAGGCCTCCTTCGCCCCTTCCCGAAGGACCACGCGGGTCGCGACGGGAAGCTTGTGGCTGGCGAGGCGCATGGCCTCCACCGCGGACTCGTGGTCCACGCCGGCCATCTCGAACAGGATCCGTCCGGGCTTGACCACGGCCACCCAGTGGTCCGGCGCGCCCTTGCCCGAGCCCATCCGAGTCTCGGCTGGTTTCTTGGTCGCAGGCTTGTCCGGGAAGACCCGGATCCAGATCTTGCCGCCGCGCTTGACCGAGCGAGTCATCGCCCGTCGGGCGGCCTCGATCTGGCGGCTGGTGATCCAGGCCGGTTCCTGGGTCGCAAGGCCGTACTCACCGAAGGCGACCGTGTGGCCGCCCTTGGCCAGGCCGGACATCCGCCCGCGCATGACCTTGCGGTGCTTGACCCGCTTGGGCATCAACATCGGTCAGATCCCCCCGCCGGCACCGGCCGGGACGGCGGCGTTGTCGGGCCGGCGGACCGGCTCCTGGGGGACGTCGCCGCGATAGATCCAGACCTTGACGCCGATCCGGCCGTAGGTCGTGTGAGCGTGGATCTGCCCGTAGCTGATGTCGGCGCGGAGCGTGCCCAGCGGGATGCGACCCTCGCGGTCCCACTCGCGGCGGCCCATCTCGGACCCGCCCAGGCGGCCGGCGACCGCGATCCGGACGCCCTTCGCGCCGGCCTTCATCGAGCGCTGGATCGCCTGCTTCATGGCCTTCTTGAACGCGATCCGGCGGGTCAGCTGCTGCGCGATGTTGGCGGCGACCAGCGTCGCGTCGAGCTCCGGCTGGCGGATCTCCTTGATCTCGAGCTTCACCTTGCGGTTGGTGAGCTTGCCGATCTGCTGGCGCAGGACCTCGACGTTCTGGCCGCCCTTGCCGATCACGATGCCTGGCTTCGCGGTGTGGACCGTCACGGTCACGTGGTTGATGCCGCGCTCGATCTCCACCTGGCTGACGCTCGCGTTCGCGAGCCGGCGCTCCACGAGCTTGCGGATGCCGATGTCCTCCTTGAGGAGCGACGTGTAGTCCTTGTCCGCGTACCACTTGGCGGTCCAGGTGCGGGAGACACCGAGCCGGAAGCCGTACGGGTGAACCTTGTGTCCCATCTCAGGC
>JACCVB010000164.1 GCA_013698385.1 Chloroflexota bacterium | reverse complement strand
GCCGGACGACGACGTGGAGATCGCCCCCGCCGGGGGCCTTGCCGGTCAGACGAATCCGGGTGCCCGTGTCGGCCCCGGCCGGGATGCTGATTTCGAGGCGCTTGCCCTCGATCTCGAGCAGCCGCGTGGTCCCGCGATCCGCCTCGTCGAGGGTGATCTCCGCGACCGCCTCGGCGCTCGCCGCGCGCGAACCCCGCCCGCTCGTGCCGGCGACGCCGTTGCCACCCGCGGTGCCCGCGGTTGAGCGCGGACCTTCCCGCGTTGCCGCCCCGGCCGCGTCTGGATCGAGGCCCATTCCGGCCAGGATGTCCTCGAACCTCGGACCGCCGGTCGGACGCCGGCCGCGTCCGGGACCAGCGCTCGCGGTCTGGCCCGACTCGCTGGCGGTAGCACCGAAGAACGCCTGGAAGAAGTCGCTGAAATCACCGCCATCGGCGCTCGTGTGGAATTCGTAGCGCACGTTGCCGCCAGCGCCTGTCCCTCCGAAACCGGCGAACGGGTTGCCCCCAGCGCCCGCACGCGGGGCGCCCCGGGCGGCTCCGGCCGTCGCCCCGGCCCGGCTGTAGGCCTCCCAATCGGCACCCAGCCGGTCGTACAGGCCGCGCTTGTCCGGATCGGACAGGACGGCGTGCGCCTCGTTCACCTGCTTGAAGCGTCGCTCGGCGGCGGCATCGTCCGGGTTGCGATCCGGATGATGCTTTCGGGCGAGCTTGCGGAAGGCCTTCTTGATCTCGGTCGGGGAGGCGGTCCTCGGCACGCCGAGGACCGCGTAGTAGTCCTGGTATTCCATCTCAGGTCACTTCGGGCCGCACGCCCGCCACCTGCCGGGGCAGGCGGCGGTCAGCCGCCCTGGACGGCGACCGGCGGCTGGTCGGTCGGTGGGAAGTTGGAGCGCCGGACCACCGGCTGGGCATCGGGCTCGGGATCGAGCGGATCGTTGCCCTTGATGACCTTGGGCGGTTCGGCGACGAGCGGCTTCGGCTTGCGCCGGAGGGCCGCCTCGAGGACCTGTTCCATCGAGTCGACCAGGATGAGCTTGATCGACTTGCGGATCTCGTCCGGGATGTCGCGCAGGTCCTTCTCGTTCTTGCGCGGCAGGATCACGATCTTGGCGCCCGACAGGTGGGCTGCCAGGATCTTGCTCTTGAGCCCACCGATCGGAAGCACCCGGCCACGCAGCGTGATCTCGCCGGTCATGGCCACGTCCTTGCGGACGGGGATGCCGGTCAGGCCGCTGACGATGGCCGTGGCCATCGTGATCCCAGCCGACGGGCCGTCCTTGGGGATGGCCCCCGCCGGCACGTGGATGTGCAGGGTGTTCTTCTCGAAGAGCTCCCGGTCGATGCCCAGGGAGCGGGCGTTGGCCCGCGTCCAGGACAGGCCGGCGCGCGCGCTCTCGCGCATGACCTCACCGAGCTGGCCGGTCAGGATGAAGTCCTCGCGGCCTTCCATCCGGGTGACCTCGATGGCGATGACGTCGCCGCCGACCTCGGTCACCACGAGACCGGTCGCCGAGCCGATCTGGTCCTCGGGCTCGAGCTCACCGTATTCGAAGCGCTGCGGCCCGAGCAGCTCGGACAGCTTCTTCTCGTCGATGACCGTCTTGCGCTTGCGTCCCTCGGCGACCTGCCGGGCGACCTTGCGCATGACATTGGCGAGCTCACGCTCGAGATTCCGGACGCCCGCTTCGTGGGTGTACGAGCGGACCAGCTCGGTCATCGCCGCATCGGTGATCTGGATGTGCTTGTCCTTGAGGCCGTGGTTGGTCATCTGCTTGGGGATCAGGAACCGCTTGCCGATCTCGATCTTCTCCTGCTCGGTGTAGCCCGGCAGGTGGACGATCTCCATCCGGTCGCGCAGGGCGGCCGGGATCGGATCGAGCAGGTTGGCGGTCGCTACGAAGAGGACCTTGGACAGGTCGAACGGCACCTCCAGATAGTTGTCCTGGAAGGTGTTGTTCTGCTCCGGATCGAGAACCTCGAGCAGGGCCGACGAGGGGTCGCCCCGGAAGTCCATGCCGATCTTGTCGACCTCGTCGAGCATGAACACCGGGTTGTTCGAGCCGGCCGTCTTGATGCTCTGGACGATCCGGCCCGGAAGCGCGCCGATGTAGGTGCGCCGGTGGCCCCGGATCTCTGCTTCGTCGTGGATCCCGCCGAGGCTCATCCGGACGAACTTGCGGCCCATCGCCTTGGCGATGCTCTTGCCCAGACTGGTCTTGCCCACGCCGGGCGGTCCGACGAAGGCCAGGATGGGACTCCGGATCTCGTCTGCCAGGGTGCGCACGGCGAGGTATTCGAGGATGCGCTCCTTGATCTTCTCGAGACCGTAGTGGTCCTCGTCGAGGATGCGCGCCGCTTCCTTGATATCGAGCTGATCGTCGGTCGACACGTTCCAGGGCAGGCCGACCAGCCAGTCGACGTAGGTCCGGATGACACCGACCTCCGGCGAGGCCGACGGGATCCGGCTCATCCGGTCGATCTCCTTGATCGCCCGGGTCTTGATCTCTTCGGGCATGCCGGCGGCTTCGACCTTGTCACGCAGTTCATTGATCTCGGCCTGCTGCGGGTCGTCCTCGCCGAGTTCGCGCTGGATGGCCTTGAGCTGCTCGCGCAGGATGTACTCGCGCTGGGTCTTGTCCATCTCGGACTTGACTTCGGACTGGATCTTGCCCTTGAGCTCGAGGATCTCGATCTGGTGGGCGAGAAAATCCGTGACCAGTTTGAGGCGCTCGACGACGTCGATCGTCTCGAGCAGCTCCTGGCGCTGTTCGGTGCTCATGTCCGGGCTGTAGGCGACCATGTCGGCCAGCAGTCCGGGCTCGGTGATGTTGCGAGCGGCCACGGCCGCTTCGGGTGGCACCGGCGCGCCGTTGGCCACGTACTGCTCGATCTGGGCCTGGACCGTGCGCATGAGCGCCTGGATCTCGAGCCCTTCGGGCGCCTTGTCGGGCAGCTCCTCGATCGTTGCCCGCAGGTACGGATCGCTCTGGGCGAAGGTCAGCACGCGCAGACGCGACTGTCCCTGGACGATCGCTCGGACCGTGCCGTCCTGGAGCTGGACGACCTGGGCGATCTTGGCCAGGGTGCC
>JACCVB010000144.1 GCA_013698385.1 Chloroflexota bacterium | reverse complement strand
TGGACCCCGAGGTCAGCGCCCAGGTCCTGAAGCAACACGTGGCCGACGGGATCGATGCGGCCTACGCCGCGAAACTACCCAAGGCGCTCATCGCCTACATCCCGCAGCACCACGGCACGGCCACGATGAGTTACTTCCATGCCCGCGCCAAGGAGCGCGCCGCGGCGCCGTTCGGCGGACTCTCGACCGCTGCCGGTGCCCAGGCCGCCGCAGCAGTCGACGAACGCAAGTTCCGGCACGCCGGCCCCAAGCCGCAGACCCGCGAGGCCGCCCTGATCATGCTGGCCGACGGCGTCGAGGCCTCTGTCCGATCGCTTGTGTCACGAGATGAGCCGGCGATCCGGGCCATGGTCAGCCGGATCATCGACGAGCGGATCGGCGATGGTCAGTTCGACGAGTGCGATCTGACCCTGCGCGACCTGGAGCGGATCCGGACGGCGTTCGTGCAACAGCTGCTGGGCATGTACCACACGCGCATCGCGTATCCCCAAAACTCGGTGGTCGAGCTCGAGTCGAGGCGGGCGGCGGCTGGGGCAGGGGCGGCTGGACCCGGGAGCGACGCACCCGCAGCGGCGCCGGGCCGCGACGCCTCCGCGTGACGGTGCGCGCGACCTATGCGGGTCCATGGCGGGTCGACCTCGAGGTTCGCCCCGGCTTGTTTCTGCCGATCGCCCGATCGGTTCTGGTCCGCACACTCGTGACGGCGCTTGAAGCCGCCGGTGCGACGCCGCCGGCCTCGATCGGGTTGATCCTCACCGATGACGGCGAGCTGGCCGCTCTCAATGCCCAACACATGGGCAGCGGCGGGCCGACCGACGTCCTGTCGTTCCCGTTGCTCCCACCCGGGTCCTTCCCCGCCCATCGGGGCCGTCCGGCGACCGATCGGCCGATGCCGGCGGCATTTCCGCTGCCACCGCGCGTCCGACCCCACCTCGGCGACATCGTCGTGTCCGTCGAGCGGGCGATCGAGCAGGCCCGGGCGGGACGGGGCGGCCAGACCGGTGACGTCCGCTGGACGGCCAACGACGAACTGCGACTGCTCGTGGCCCACGGCACCCTTCACCTCTGCGGCTGGGACCATGCCGATCCCGACGAGGGGGACGCGATGCGGGCCCTCGAGCACGGTGTCGTCGGTGACTCCTCGACACGTGATCGCCGGGAGACCGTCAGCCAGTCGCGTGGCAGATGACACGCGATGGACCCGCCGCCCCGGGACGACGAGGTCGTCAGGATCTCCAGCGGCTGGACGCCGATCAGTTGCTATCGCTTGACGCGATCACATCCACGCCCGGCAGTCGGCCGAGGACCGCGACAAGCCGTTGCGGACTGCTCCCGGACGGCAGACGCAGGCTCATCTCGAGCTCGTAGCGACCCTTGCCCAGTTTGCGGCTGCTGATCGCGCTCAGCTCGGCGCCAAGACGCGTAGCGTGTTCGGTCACGCTTCCAAGGGCATCCAGGGTCGCGAGCTCCAGCCGCAAATCGAGGATCCGACTGCCACGCGACGGAGGCGGCGGATGATGGCGTTGAGGGGCCCCAACGAGAAGACCACGAGGACCGTGGCGACGGTGCCCAGAAGATATTCGCCTGAACCGACCGCCACGCCGACTGCGGCGGTCGCCCACAGACTCGCGGCCGTCGTCAGGCCCTTGACCGAGGCGCCCATCTGGAGGATCGCGCCGGCACCCAGGAAGCCGATGCCGGTCACGATCTGGGCCGCGATCCTCGTGGGATCGAAGCGGGCACCGAGTCCGGCCTGGCGGACCGCCGCATTGCCGTAGCCGGAGATGACAGCGAAGAGCGTTGCCCCGAGGGCCACGAGGAGATGGGTCCGCATACCCGCGGGTTGGTCGTGGATCTCCCGTTCGAGCCCGACCACGGCTCCGAGGGCCGCCCCGACGGCGAGCCGGAGCGAGAGTTCGAACTGAAGCGACGGGTCAAGGGGCATGGGTTCCTTCGTCGGTGACCGAACCGGCGGCCACAGGGAGCAAGATCGGGTTGGACCACGCCCGGAAGCCGTCTTGATCGCGGACGGTGACTCGGCAGTAGGGCCCATCCAGATCCGCCAGATCCAGGGCCGCCTCGGTGAGCCCGCGGCCTTGAACGCTTGTGACCTGGTGACCGCGAGCCGTGACGAAGACCCGATCGACCGGTGTGCACTCGATCGTCATCCAGCGCGCCGCGTCGATCGCGATCGAATGGATCTCCGGACCGGTACTCGAGTAGAACTGACCGGCCTTCAGTGCGGTGAGCAAGTGAACTGCCGTGAGCGCCTCCACCTTGACCCAGACCCACGCCTGGAACGCGTCGTTCCGCTCGCCGGTGAAGTGAGCGTCGTCACTGGCGATCGCGTGATACACGCCACCGCTGCTCAGCAGCTGATCGAGGACGTACCAGCTATCCGGTCGGTCGTTCAGGTCGGCCGCAGTCGCATTCCAGACCTCGACCGCGTGGATCGGCCCGAGGGACCGGATCTCGCTCTCGGTCGCTCCGTACCAGGCTGGATGAGCGGCGGCCACGAAACTGCCCGCCGCGAGCGCCCGGGCGGCGAGCTGCGGACCGGTCTCATCCTCGCTCGGTGGCGCAAAGTCGGCAGGGAGGCCGATGCCCAGCAGATGCCAGAACTCCCCGGATCCGATCCGACCCGCGTGCAGTTCTGCGCCCCGAAGGGTGACGAAGTCGGCTGTTTCGCACGCCGATACGTCAGTCAACGCGTGGCCGTACCGTTCGAGGAAGTGGTCAGTGATCGCGAGAAAGTCATAACCAGCGGTCCGATAGCGCTCACAGACGTCGGCAGGTGTGAGATGCCCGTCGGAGGCCGTCGAGTGCGTGTGCAGATTGCCGCGCCTGAACCGGCCAGGCAGTGCGAACGGATCGACGCGGCTCATCGCTCGCCCAGCGCGACGCCAGGAGACCCATCCACCGGCGAGCCAGCAAGCGCGAAGGCGCGACCGCCTGGCCTGGGCGCGACGAGGTTCACCTCCTCACCGACGGCGAGCCTGGTCGCGTGATCGAGTCGCAGATGCCAGTTCACCTTGTCGCTAAGTGCAAGGATGTACTCGGTGCTATCGCCGAGGAATGCGGACCGGACCACCGTCGCGCGAAGGGTGGTCTCGTCGGGCGACGCGTCACCATCCTGGATCCGCACGCTTTCCGGTCTCACGTACACGACCGCCCGGTCGCCGATGCCCAGCGTGCCTGATGCATCGGTCGCGACGATGCGCTGGCCGTCCGCCTCGACCACCACCTGGTCCTGGATCCGGTCAACGCACACTCCGGTCAGGCGGTTCGGGTTGCCCAGGAACTCGGCCACGAACGAGGTCCGCGGTTCAGCGTAGATCTCCGTCGGGCGGCCGACCTGGTGGATGACCCCATCCTTCATGACGGCGATCCGGTCGGACAGGCTGAGCGCTTCCTCCTGGTCGTGAGTCACGTAGATCGACGTGAACCCGAGGCGATCCTTGAGGCTTGCGATCTCTTCGCGCATCTCGAGCCGGAGCTTGGCGTCGAGATTCGAGAGCGGCTCATCGAACAGCACGACGTTGGGCTCGTAGACGATGGCCCGGGCAAGACCGACGCGCTGTTGTTGGCCTCCAGAAAGCTCGCGCGGGAAACGCCCACCGAGTCCCTCGAGACGGACGAGGCGGAGGGCCTCCAGCGCGCGCTCTCGTCGGACGACCGGCCGGATCCCGCGGACGCGCAGTGGATAGGCGACGTTGTCGAGCACGGTCAGATGCGGGAACAGGGCGAAGTTCTGGAAGACGACGCCGATGTTCCGCTTGTGGGTGGGCACGTCGGTGACGTCTCGCCCGTCGATGATGATCCGGCCTTCGTCGGGCCGGAGGCTCCCCGTGATGCACCGGAGGGCCGTCGTCTTGCCGCACCCGCTCGCTCCCAGGAGCGTGACGAGCTCGCCCTGCTCGACCGCAAGGTTGAGGCGGTTGCAGGCGACGACGTCCCCGTACCGCTTGACGACATCGACGAGTTCGATCATCGCACTCATCAGAGCCCCTTCACGCCGCCCAGGATGTTCTCCGGACGAATCTGACGTTGGATGAGAATGAGCAGGAGCACCGACGGGACGAGCAGGACCACTGAGATCGCGCTGGCGACCTCGAGGAACCCATCGCCGATCGAGAGATACGTTTGAACGGTCAGGGTCAGCGTCTCCGGACCGTAGGTGACAAGGGTCAGAGTGAACTCGTTGAACGACGTGACGAAAGTGAACAGGACCGCGGCCATGAGCCCCGGCATCGCCATCGGCAGGACGAGATGGACGAGGTTGCGGAGCCAGTTTCCGCCGCATACCCGACCGGCGTCGAGGACGCGTTCGTCGAGACCCTCGAAGGTCGCCGACATGATGAGCACGACGAACGGTAGGGCAAGGGTCGTGTGCGCAAGAGCGACGCCCAGGTGGGTGTCGACGAGATCGAAGGCGTAGAACTCGCGCGAGAGGCCGAGGGCGAAGGTGATCGGCGGCACTGTCTTCGGCAGCAGGATCAACGTCAATAGCATATTGCGCGCTCGTACACGTCGCCGGCCAAGCGCCCAGGCGGTGGGTAAACCGATGGCCAGACTGATCGCGATCGTCAAGCCCGCGATGATGAAGCTGTTGCCCATGACCTTGGGCAGGTTCGTCACGTTGAACGCCCAGTCAAACCAGCGCAGGGTCAGACCAGCGGGAAGGACGCGCCCGCCGAACCAGCCCTCGGCGACCGAGTTGACGAGGATCGCCAGGAACGGGCTCAGAACGTACAGCACGAACGCGAGGAGGAATGTGTAGATGAGTAAACGCGAGACCCGGGGGGCCAGATGCGATCGCATTCGATGGCCGGCGCCGACCGCAACGGCCGTCAACTCCTGGAGCCTCCGGCCGTCGTCCTGGAGAACCGGATGTAGATCGCGATCACAGCGAGGGCGACGACTGCCATGACCATGGCGAGGGCGCTGCCGCGCTCGAAGTTCTGGAAGACCGCCGCCTCGGTGTAGATGAGGACCGG
>JACCVB010000138.1 GCA_013698385.1 Chloroflexota bacterium | reverse complement strand
CCATCGTACGACAGGCGGCGTAGTAGGTCATTCCGCGAGGGGGTCACCGGCATTACCGACGCACGACAGGTTCGTGGATCCGGATGCATGCGCTAACCTGTGCACGAATGACGTCCAGCGACGCACGGATCGGCGACGACGCACGGCTCACCGAGGACCCAAGGATCGAAGGTGTCCTGGGGCCGCTCGGGGCCGCCATCATGCGGATCGTGTGGGCGCAGGGCGAGGCGACCGTCCGTTCCGTGGCGGACCAGCTGGAACAGGAGATCCGCCGTCCCCATGCGTACACGACGGTCATGACCATCCTCGGTCGCCTCTACGAACGCGGTCTTCTGGACCGGACCAAGGTCGGGCGGGGATACCGCTACCGCCCGCGGGCCGACGAGTCCGAACTCCTTGCATCGATGGGGGAGCGGGCCGTCGACCAGATCGTCGAGCGCTACGGCACGGCCGCCCTGCGCCGATTCGCACATCACCTGGCGGATCTCGACCCGAACCTTCGAGCCCGGCTGCTGGAGCTCGCAGATCAGGCAGGATGAGATCCGTCGACCGCGCCCGACCCGGGTTGGCGATGCTCGCGGCCACCGGCATGGCGCTCGCCTGGTGCCTTGCGGTGGGTGCTGCCGTCGGGATGGATCCGATGCTCGTCCTGGAGTTCGCCGCAGCCGCGATCCTGGGCCTCTGGACGACCCTGCTCGGACGCGACCTCTGGCGGGCGTCGCGCCTGCGCGATCGACTGGATCGCCGTTCCACGCTCAAGATGATCGACGGCGTGGCCGTTCGAGTCATTCGTGGAGGGGCGGTGGAGGCCTTCGTCCTTGGCATCCTGCGCCCGACGGTCTACCTGGGCGACGCATCGCTCGCCCTCCTGGAGCTCGATGAGCTGGCGGCCGTCGTCCAGCATGAGGAGCACCATCGACGCACGCGCGCTCCGCTCCGGGCGGCCGCGGTGGAGGCCTGGCTTCTGATCGTCGGACGCTCGAGAGCCGCTCGCCGGCTCCTCTCGGCCAGGCTCGCGGAGCTGGAGCGTTCGGCCGACGCATACGCGATGCGGCGAGGCGTTCGACCCGCGTCGATCGCGGCCGCGCTCGTCAAGGTGGATCGGCTGTATTCGGCAAGCCCCGCATTCTCCGGGGCCGCCGATCACCGCATCGAGGCACTCCTGAATGCCGCAGCCGGTCGGCCGGCCACACGGACGACCCCGCTGCCGTATGAATGGCTGCCGCTGGTGATCGCCCTCGCGGTCGCCATCGGATGTCACCTCGGCGACGTTTCGCCCCTGGGCTGAGCCGGAGTGCGCGCCATCGGGGGACCCCATGCATACTACTGGCCTGTCGTAGTCTGCACCGGTGGATCGCGTTGGCATCCTTCCCGCCGCCTACCAAGCCGGAGGGGCTCCATCCGAACCAGGATCCCGTCCTCTCGCGGCGCCGGATCTCGGCGGATGGCTGACTCCCCGAAGCAAGCCCCCGGACGATGGACGATCGGCCGATGGACGATCCTGCTCATCATCGTCGTGATGGTCGCCGTCGTGCTCGCGGTGGTCGTGATCCGGACGCCTCGTGCAGCAGTCCCATGGGCACGTCTCAAGACCAGCGACGTGCATTCGCTGGCCTTCACCGGCGCGGATCTGGACCGGGTCCTGTTCGGTCACCACGGCGGATTGTCGGCATCGACCGACGGCGGGCGATCGTGGGCGGCGCTCCGACTGAGCGACGACGCCATGGCGACGGCTCCGGGGATCGATGGCTCGATCGTGATCGCCGGGCACGATGTCTTCCGGGCCAGCCACGACGGCGGCCTGACCTGGGCACGGATCGTCACGGACCTGCCGTCGCTGGATATCCACGGCTTCGCCCGCGCCCCGAGCGACCCGGACCTGATGTGGGCCTACCCTGCCACCGGCGGCTTGTGGCGGAGCGCCGATGGCGGAGCGACGTTCACCGAGGTTCGGACCGACAACCTGCTGTTTCCGACGGCAGTCGCTTCGGGATCGTCGACCCGCCTGCTTGGGATCGATGTGACGGGCCTCGTCGAGAGTGTGGATGGTGGCCGCACGTGGACGGCCCTGGGGACACCGCCCACCTACCCGATGACCGCGCTGGCCGCGTCGGGGGACGGCCGGGTCCTGTATGCCGGCGCCCAGGACGGCCTGTACCGCAGCGTCGACGGCGGGGGCTCCTGGTCTGCGACGTCCTATGGGGGTTCGGTCTTCGCGCTGGCCGCCTCGGCCGATGGCCAGACCGTGATCCTCGTGGACCGGGCGACGGACGTCTATCGATCCGACGATGGAGGCGAGACCTGGCCCGGCCCCGGCTGATGGGGACGGGTGCTCCCACGACGTCGATGTCGTAGCATCCCGGCGTGGAGATCGTCAGGGATCCCAGTGCAAGCCACCATGAGCGCCTGCGACTGACGCTCAGCCCGCGGTTGTGGGCCGTGGCCGGCCTGATGACGCTGCTGTCGCTCATCGTCCTGGGCGTGCCGTCGGCGGTGATCCCAAACCCGTTCTTCATCCGGATGACCCCGACCGAACCGTTCAACGTCGCGGTCTGGCTCCTGTCGGCGCCATTGGCGGGACTGCTCATCGCCACGTACCTCGTCAGAGACGGCGAGAGGTCCGATGTGCACACCGATACCGGGACCAAGCGAGTCACGCTCGGCGGGGTCGGGGCCTACCTGGCGATCGGTTGCCCGATCTGCAACAAGGTCATCGTCGCGGTCCTCGGGGTGTCCGGTGCCCTCGATGTCTTTGCGCCAATGCAGCCGCTGATCGGGGCGGCCTCGGTCGGGCTCCTGGCGGCGACGCTGGCTTGGCGCCTCCGGATGCGGGCCCGTGGCTGCACCCGTTGCGCCCCCGCCCTCGATCGCGCCCTCACCGCTGATCGGTCGTGACGGACCGCCCTTCGGGCCCGTCCGTCAGGGGGCGACCTCGATGATCATGGTCAGGCCGCCGCCCCCCTGCTCCTCGACGTTGTCGTTCGTCGTGTGGTGGTTGATGTGGCAGTGGAGGAGCCACTTGCCGGGCTCACGCGCGGTCCAGATGACGTCGTAGCGCTCGCCCGGCGCGACATTGACGGTGTCCTTCTGGATCCGCGCGCTTTGCGGCACCGGGACGCCATCGGTCGCCACGATCTCGAACGGACCGCCGTGGATGTGCATCGGGTGGATGAACCCGCTGTTCGTGCCGATGAAGCGGAAGCGGATCCGGTCGCCCACCCGGGCGCGCACGGTCTCGGTGGATGGATAGGCCTTGCCGTTGATCGTGAAGAAGTTGGGCTGACCGCCGTCCATCGGCATCGCCGGGAAGGTGTAGCCCTCCTTCTCGAGCCACTCCTGGAGCTGGATGACGACGTCCTGGTCCGAGGCCGGCTCGGCTGATGGGTCCTTGGGGTCGACGATCAGTGCCCCGTACATGCCCAGGGCTTCCTGCCGGTCGGCGTGGTCGTGGGAGTGATAGAAGTATGTGCCGGCCTGGGTGAGCGTGAACTCGTAGGTGAAGGTCTGGCCTGGCTCGATCGGGTCCTGGGTCACCTCGGCCGGTCCATCGAACTGGTTGGGGACGATCAGGCCGTGCCAGTGGACCGAGGTCGACTCGGGCAGGTCGTTGGTGACGTTGATCCGGATGCGATCACCCTCCGTGATCCGGATCCTCGGCCCGGGGACCTGCTGGTTGAAGGCATAGGCCATCACCCGCTCGTACGAGAGGATGTTCCATTCGATGACCGAGGCTGTCAGGTCGAAGATCTTCACGCCGCCCTCCATCCGTGGCTCAAGCGGCTGATCGCCACGGGCCTCGGCCGGTGCTCGGTAGCTGACCGTTCGCGGGTTGACCGCAGCCATGTCGCGCATCGCCTCGGCCGGCATGTCCCGGGGCATGGCCATGCCCGGCGGCATGACCGCGCCGGCAACGTCATGCGCGGACAGGCTCAGATTCGCGAACGAGGCGGAGAAGACGAGGGCGAGCGCGAGGATCACGACCGAGACCAGACCGATCGACCCGAGTTGCGGTCTCGTCGGACGATGGGCGAGGGCGAGATCGTCGCCACCGGCCATGCCTGACATCCCGGCCATCTGCCCGTCCGTCTTCTCTCCCTGAGCCGCGTCCCGGTTCTTGGCGGAGACGGATTTCTTGGCGGAGCCCGATTTCTTGGCGGAGCCCGGGTTCTTGGCCGAGGTCGGCTTGTCGTCGGGCCTCTTTGCGCCGTGGCCTGCGTGGTCGGTCATCCCATCGCCCCCATGTCGTGACCGGTCGGCATCGACGGGGCCGCCGCAGCCTTCTGACCTGGTGCATCGTTCGACGGCTGCCAGCGCGCCCGTTCGGCCTCCAGGCTGTGCCCGCCCTTGCCCAGCGCCCTGACCGTGCCCATCCCGTGCTTGAGGCCTTTCTGGACGAGCCAGACATTGATCGGAAAGGCGGTCAGCAGCCCGACCCCGACCGCAGCCGACATCGCGCCCCAGAACGTCAGTTGCGTCGGATCCATCGCCCGCATGTCACGTCCCATCATCAGGACGACCATCGTCGGGAACATACCGGCCATCATGAAGTTCATGGACAGCCACTCGGGCACGAGCGAGTGGCGGACGGCCTTCAGGTAGGAGCCGCCCATCATGTCCTTCATGAACAGTGACTGGAACACCAGAAGCCCGAACGCGAACCCCGCGATGTACTCGACGATGAGGTCGATCTGCATCGCCAGGCCAAGGGCGGCGGTGACGGCCGCGGCGACGACGATCCCGGTGGCGTCACCGGCGACACAGTGGATGGTCGATCCGAGCGCCTGCTTCCAGAGCGGCTTGATGAACGCCTCGTGGGTCCCGGGCGCTGGCTCCTTGCAGGACAGGACATAGAGCGCCAGCGAGATCGGTCCGAGGAAGAGCGTGACCAGGACCCAGCCCCACTTCATGACGGTCATCTCGGGGTTGTTCCGGTAGGCGTCCCAGGCGACGTACGCGACCGAAACCGCGGTCAGGGCGAACCACACGAGCAGGACCAGGTCCACCCACGGGAATGGGCCCCATGGCCCGATCCGGATATCCGTCATGTCCACCCTTCCGGCTCGGTCGGCGGCTCGGTTGGCGGCTCGGTCCGCCGCTCGACCTATGGTCGTGCGATCGCATCGTAGACCGTGGTCGGGAGCCGGCTGGGCAGCCGCCCCAAGTGTGGGATCGCGAACCGCACTGCTACACTAGCGTAGTAGTCCCTCCCTCGCTGGACTCATCCATTTTCGACTCACACGCAGAGAAGGGTTGGTCCAGACGGTCATGGCACGAAGGCGTACGGGCGGATCCGGACGACGAAAGCCAACCAGGGACCACGACCCGGACCGGCCGGCCCGGTCGCATCGATGACGCCGCCGCCGGCGGCTGATCCGGACGATCCCCAGGCGCTCGTGGTCACCCACCGATTTGCCTCCGGCGACGAAGGCACACCGTACACGTCGACCCTCCGGCTGCAGGGCCAACGGGTCGGGGCCGGTCTTCGTGCCTCGCCGCGGGATACGTTCACCCGCGAGGAAACGGTTGCCGACGTGGTCCCCGGGACCGGCCCCGTGGCGGTCGCGACCTGGATCCGGCATCGACCCGGGTGAGTGGCAGGTCAAGGCCGCGCTCGTCGGACCCGCGGACCGCGCCGGGTGGTCCTGGCGACGTTGGCAGCTGACCCAGGCGCCCGAAGTCGCCGTCGCGACGCGATGGGCCCTGCTCGCCCCGCTGGCGCGCACCCCGGCCGTCGTTCCGGGCAGCTTCACGGCGCTCGCCGTGCTGGGCATCGTCGCGTCGTTCGTCGTCCAGGCGATGCTCCTTGACCGGCTCGGCGCGCCGGTCGGCGGTGGCCTGTTCGCCACCCTTCTCGCGATCGTGGCGGGGATCGTCGGCGCGAAGCTCTGGCACATGGTCCTGCAGGCCAGACCCTGGCGCGAATCTATCCGGCAAGGTTGGTCGGTCGATGGCTTCCTGGTCACCGCTCCACTCGTGGCCATCGTCGCAGTGCTCGTGCTGGCCATCCCGATCGGCACCTACCTCGACTCCGCCACGCCCGGCATGTATGTCGCCGTGTCCATCGGCCGGCTCGGCTGCTTCTTCACGGGCTGCTGTGCCGGCCGTCCGACGCGATCCAGGTTCGGGATCCGCTCCTCGGATCGCCGCGTGATCGCCCGCCGCATCCCGACCCAGCTCCTGGAATCCGGCACCGGCCTGTTCCTGGCGCTGGTGAGCTGGGCGGTCGTGACGAACGACCTGCTGGGCGTGGACGGCCTGGCCTTCGTGCTGTTCCTCGTGGCCTACTTCCTCGTTCGCCAGGCCCTATTGCGAGCCCGGTCCGAGTCGCGGCCCTTCTCATGGCGACGCAGCGCGCCATCGGGTATACTCCCAGGGAGTACCAACCCACGATAGAGGCCACCATGGAACTGACGATCCTCCACAGCGACACGAACGGGCTTCGCGCAGGCTACAGCTGCCCGTGCGGATGCACACCCTCCGTGGAGTACGCCCGGGACGCAGAGGTCGTCCACGAGGGATGCTGCTGCGGCAACGAGTTTGCGGTCGGGCCGGACGCGTCGGGTTCCCTGACGCCGGCACCCGGTCTCCATCCGGAGCTCCAGCGCTTCGAGTCTGCCTGGGGGCAGTCCCTGGAGGCCGCGTGGCTTGTGGGTCCGAGTGTCCACGGCCCGTCGTCTGACGCGTCGGTGGCAGGGGCGGAGGTCGTCGATCCCGTTTGCGGAATGACGGTCGAGCCGGATGCGGCACGAGCGAAGGGGCTGCATAGCCTCCACCAGGGAGTGGATCACTTCTTCTGCGGCAAGGGTTGCAAGCTCGAATTCGATGAGGATCCGGAACACTACCTGGACCCCGCCCACACGCCTTCGATGTGACCATGACCAGTGAACAAGCCACGGCTGGCGTCCGCTTTCCCGTCGAGGGCATGACCTGCGCCTCGTGCGTCAACCGGATCGAGCGCTACCTGCGCAAGACGAACGGCGTGGTCGAAGCCAATGTCAACCTCGCGACCGAGACGGCCAGCGTCCGCTTCGATCCGGCGCTGGTCGACCTCGGTGCGCTGAGTTCGGCCGTCGAAGCGGCCGGCTACGAAGCCCGCATCGAGCGCGCCGAGTTCTCGGGCGGGCCCACGGTCGCCGGAGTGGCCGGTACCGAGTCGATCGAGATCGACTTCCGGGCACCCGCTGGCGGCCTGTCCGGGCCGCGTTCGCTCGCGCTCGACATCGAGGGCATGACCTGCGCTTCCTGCGTCAATCGCATCGAGCGCTACCTGCGCAAGGTCGATGGCGTGGTCGAGGCCAACGTGAACCTCGCGACCGAGCGAGCCTCGATCGTCAGCCGGCCCGAGGTCACCGTCGATCAGCTGATCGCCGCCGTGGAGGCTGCGGGCTACGAGGCGAAGCTCCTCGTGGACGGATCGCGATCGCCAGCCGATGGCGCCTCGGCGGCAGCGGAAGCCGCCGAAGGAGCCGAGCCGCATGCCGCCCAGCGCGAGTCGGCGCGAGCGCCGGAGACGAGCTTCCAGCAGCGCCATCTCGCCGACACGCGTCGGCGCCTGATCGTGGGCATCATCCTCACGACGCCGCTCCTGCTCGGCCTTGCCGCGATGACCGTGGCGCCCTTCCTGCCGGCGTTCCTGATGAACCCATGGCTCCAGCTCGCCCTGGCCACGCCGGTCCAGTTCTATGCCGGAGCGCCCTTCTACCGGGGTGCCTGGAAGGTCCTCAAGCACCGCGCCACGGACATGAATACGCTCATCGCCGTGGGCACGTCCGCGGCCTACTTCTACAGCCTGTCGGCCATCCTCTTCCCGGGCTTCTTCCAGGCCGCCGGGATCGACGCGGCGGCCGCACCGCCGCTCTACTTCGACACGGCCGCGGCGATCATCACCCTGATCCTGTTGGGCCGCTTCCTCGAGGCGCGGGCACGCAGCCACACCTCGGACGCGATCAAAAAGCTGATCGGCCTCCAGCCACGGACCGCCCGGATCCTGCGCGCCGGCGCCGAGGTCGACATCCCGATCGAGGAGGTCGTGGGCGGCGACCTCGTCCTCGTCCGGCCGGGCGAGAAGATCCCGGTCGACGGCATCGTCCGGGACGGCCGATCGGCCGTCGACGAGAGCATGGTCACCGGCGAGTCGATGGCAGAGACCAAGGGTGCCGGCGAGGAAGTCATCGGCGGGACGCTCAACACGTCTGGCAGCTTCCGATTCGAGGCGACCCGGGTCGGGCGGGACACCGTGCTCGCCCAGATCGTCCGTCTCGTCCAGGACGCGCAGGGCAGCAAGGCGCCCATCCAGCGCCTGGCCGACCTCGTCACGAGCTACTTCGTGCCGGCCGTCCTAGGCATCGCCGCCCTGACCTTCATCGCCTGGTTCGTGTTCGGTCCTGAACCGGCCTTCAACCTGGCCCTGCTCAACACCGTGGCCGTCCTGATCATCGCCTGTCCCTGTGCGCTCGGCCTCGCGACGCCGACCTCGATCATGGTCGGGACCGGCAAGGGCGCCGAGCATGGAGTCCTGTTCCGCAATGCGGAGGCGCTGGAGCGCCTGCACAAGGTCCGAGCCGTCGTGCTCGACAAGACCGGCACGCTCACCGAAGGCAAGCCCCGCGTGACCGATATCGTGCGGGCGGACGGCGCCCCGGCCGAGGACGAGTTGC
>JACCVB010000137.1 GCA_013698385.1 Chloroflexota bacterium | reverse complement strand
CTCTTGAGGCTGTCAGCGAACAGGTTGAATGAGTCGGTCAGGTCGGGGATGGCCCTGGTGATGAGACCCGACAAGAGACCGCTGAACTGTTCGGTCATCGAGAACTCCGTGGCTCCGTCTTGTTCGTCGAGACGGTAGGTCCGCTCTCCCTTGAACAACCCAAGCGGCATGCCATCGCTCCAGACCAGGCGGTTGGGACGGGCCACGTCTGTGATCTTCAAGGTGAACACCCGCGTCGGGTTCACGATCGACACCAGAGAGATCGTGTTGCCCAGCGCGATGGTGCCCTCGACGCTGACCACGGCGCTGTTCCAGTCGCGGTAGCTCGACGAGTCGGTGAGCAAGCCCCAGACCCGGTCGGCGGGCGCGTCGATGCGTCGGCTGACGTGATAGCCCTTCGCCATCAGACGGCTCGCATCCGGTTATTGCGGGGGTTGTGCTCAAGCTCGGCGAGCCCGAGCGCCTCGAGCACCGGTGGCACGTAGTTACCGAACCTGCCGCGCAGGCCCTTCTTGAAGCCATACCAGCCGCGGACGGGGTTGTGGGGTGATCGACCCCACGCTTCGACGGTGTCCGGCTTGGCCTCCTTCTGCTCGTCTGCCACGCCCAATGGCACCCAGTCGCCGTTCTGCTTGAGCATCGCGTGCAGGTCGTCGATGCAACGCAAGTGGTACCGCAGCTCCGTGGCGCCGACCTGCACGACGAGCGCTGGCGGATCTGCGTCGGGATCACGGTAGGCCTCGTACTCGGACGTCCCCGGCGGGGTCGTCAGGACCCACGGATCGTTTGGTGTTCCGGAGCCTTCGACGTCATTGGCTGCCATGGTCCCTCCTTCATGTCGCGCATCGGTCTCGCTGAAAGGACGGTACGCGATGAAGACTGACATCTCTTGTCATGCATTCGGAATCGCGCGAGACTGGTCGTCATGCGTGCTGGGCGACTGCTCACCCTCGTGTTGATCCTCCAACAGCAAGGTCGCCTCACCGCGGCCGAGCTCGCCGAACGACTGGAGGTCACCGACCGGACGGTATTGCGCGACATCGAGGCGCTTTCGAGCGCCGGCGTTCCCGTCTATGCGAGCCGTGGACCGGGCGGTGGATTCCAACTCCTCGAGGGGTATACGCCTGAGCTGACCAGCCCGGCCCAATGGCGACCGAGGGAGCGGCGGCCAGGCCGGCCACGACATGCAACCGTGCGGATCTCGCCCGAGGGCCGACGCCTCGCAGCGCTCCTCAGACGCCTCCAGCCACTCCGTGTCAAACGCGATGTCCCATCCGACAAGCACGGCTGGCGCTATGCGACGTTCCGTCTCGGTTCCCTGGAAGCGTCCACCATCGACGTGTTGTCACTGGGACCGCATGTCGAGGTCGTCGGGCCACCCGAACTCCGCGACGCCGTTGCCGACTGGGCCGGACGCACCAACCGCATGTATCGCCGATCGAGTGCTCAATGCGCTCGTCGGGATCTGCGCTGACGCCGCCAACTGATCCGCCTCGGTCTGGATCGCCTGTTGCGTGAGCCGGAACGTGTCTCGAATCCGGCTCCGGAGGTATGCGCTCTATCGGAGTCATGTGCTCTTGCCCTGGCCGCCGATTTACACCCTCGAGATCGAGCGGGGAAGAATGAAGGTAGGCGGCGCCGATGAGATCGTGCCAGTTTCGCTACGCGTGACGACCATCTTTCGACGTGAAGATGGTGGGTGGAGGGTCGTCCATCGTCATGCCGATCCGATCACCGCCCCGCGGCCGATTGAGTCCGTCCTGCAGGAGCAGACTCGAGAGGCCTGAGGGCGGTGGCGCCTCGGGGCCACTACGAACCTGCTCCGTCGTCGCACGGCCGCTAGAGCGGATCGAGCGCTCAAACAGACCCACCACCGACGGACCGCCCGTCGCGCGCAATGGAACGACGGAATCGGCCAAGCCAGGTATGTGCTCTATCTGAGTTGTGCGCTCTTGAGCCCGGCGTCGAAGAGCATGCTACTGACCAGCATCCCGAACAGGTCCCAAACCGCCCCGAAGGTCAGGAACCGCCATCGTTGGACTTCATCGCCTTTATCGTCGCGAGCAGCGGCGCGCCGTCCTCGATGCCCGCCCGCCGTCTGCGTCACGAGCAGGAGACTGTTGTCCCCATGCCATACTCAGCCATGCCCATCCGCACGGTCATCGAACGCGGGCCCAAGGAGAAGCGGGCCGTGGCGTTCAGCCTCGACTGGCCAGGGTGGAGTCGGGGCGCGAGGAGCGCGGAGCTCGCCCTGGAGATGCTCGAGTCCTATCGGGAGCGCTACCGACCGGTCGCGGGTCTCGCCGGGATGGCACGCGAGTTCGACGCCGCTGGGCCCCTCGAGATCGCGGAGGACAAGGTCGGAACCGGTTCGACCGACTTCTGGGGCATCTCCTTCTCGCCCTCTGCGACCGAGCAGGGGCCGATGGGCGAGGCGGAGTTCGAACGCGCGATCACGCTATTGCGGGCCTGCTGGGCGTTCTTCGACGGCGTCGCGGCGCGGGTCTCGCCGGAGATGCGCAAGGG
>JACCVB010000133.1 GCA_013698385.1 Chloroflexota bacterium | reverse complement strand
GCGATGGCCTGCTCATCGACCGCCGCCGAGCCGACGCATTGGATGACGACGTCCGGCCCGTGCCCGCCGGTCAGCGCCTTGACCGCCGCGACCGGGTCGCCGGCATCGGCTGCCACCGTCTCGTCTGCGCCCAGTTCCCGGGCCAGGCGCAGCTTCGCCTCAGACCGGGTGACCGCGATGACCCGGGCGCCGAAGGCCTTGCCGAGTTGCACGGCGTTCGAGCCCAGGCCACCGACGCCCAGGACCACGAGCGTCTCGCCGGCGGCCAAGTGCGCCACCCGCTTGAGGCCATGGAGCGGCGTGGCGACCGCGTCGGTCAGGACCGCAAGGACCGCCGGGGGCACCGGGGCGGGAGGGCGGACGAGCGCGGCCGTCGGGCGCAGCACAAATTCGGCGAAGGCACCGTCCACGTCGACGCCCATTCGCTGGACGTGCGGGCTGATGTTCGGCCGTCCCCGCGCCGCCCACGGATCGTCCGGTGGCGTGCTGATGTAGTAGAGCGCGACCTGGTCGCCGACGGCCACCTCAGTCACATCGTCGCCCAGCGCGTCCACGACGCCCGCCGCCTCATGGCCCGGGATGATCGGCAAGGGGATCCCGGCGCCAAAGCCGCCCTTCTGGAGGAAGACGTCCGACCCGCACACGCCGCACGCCTCCACCCGGATGCGGACCTCGCCCGGTCCCGGTTGGGGGATCGGACGGGACGAGAGGCGCAGCGGGGCCCCGACCGCGGGCAACTCCACGACCCGCATCACGGCCTCAGTACATCAGGAAGCCACCGGACACGTTGAGGGTCGCGCCGGTGATGTACTTCGCATGGTCGGACGCAAGGAAGACGACCGGACCGGCCAGCTCCTCTGGCTCGGCGACATACCCAAGGGGGGTCTGCTTCTTCATCGTCTCGTAGACCTCGGGGGCGAGGCCGGTCATCAGCATCGGCGTGTTGACCTGACCTGGCGAGACGCAGTTGACCGTGATCTGGTGCGGGCCGAACGTGCGCGCCAAACCGCGGCAGAGCGTCGTCACGCCGCCCTTGGACGAGGCGTAGGCGACGGACCCACCGAAGCCGCCGGTCCACCAGCCCTGCGAGCTGAACAGGATGATCCGACCGCCCTTGCCGGCCGCGATCATCGCGTTGCCGGCGGCCCGGGACAGGAAGAACGCGGACTTGACGTTGATGTCGTGCTGGAAATCCCAGTCGTCCTCGGTCACCTCGTCGAGTGAGCCCCGCCGGCGCAGGACCGCGGCCAGGTTGGCCAGTACGTAGACCTCGCCGAGCTCGCGCAGCGCCTGCTCCACGAGTGCGTCATGCGAACCGAGGTCGCGCAGGTCGGCGACGACCGCCACGTGCCCGCTGCCCTCAAGCGTGCCGACGAGGTCATCCACCCGGGCCTGGTCCAGGTCCACGGCCATCACCCTGGCTCCGGCGGCGGCGAAGCCCCTGGCGACGGCCGCCCCGATGCCGCCCGTCGCGCCGGTCAGGATCACTCCGCGGCCTTCGAGCCCGGCACCCACGCTCCACGTCATCTCGGACCTCCTCGTGCGTCTCAGCTGCCGGGTCGCGCGTTCAACCGCCGGCGAGGACCTTCTCACTGCGGTACCGGTCCACCACGGCCTGGTCGACGTCGATGCCCAAGCCGGGTTTCGTCGGCGGATAGAACCAGCCGTCGACATGCTCGATCGGTTCGGGCACGAGGTCATGCTGCATCGGATTGCGCAGCGGCTTGACCTCGATCAGCTTGAAGGCCGGCGAGCTGAAGCTCATCGCCAGGCTGGCCGCGGTCACGATGGCCGACGACCAGCAGTGGGCATTCGCCTGGCGGCGATAGAACTCGATGCGTTCGACCGCGCGCTTGAAGCCTGTGATCCCCTCCGCTCGTCCGGGATCGATGCCCACGACGTCCACGGTGCCGGTGGCGAGGACCCGCTCGAAGCCCTCAACGTTCCATTCCTTCTCGCCATAGGCGATCAGGCTCGTCGTCTTGCTGCGCAGGTTCGCGTAGCCCTCGGGGTCCCACGCGCCGAGTGGCTCTTCGATCCAGTGCAGGTCGAATTCCTCGAACGCCTGGACGCGGCGCACGGCCGTCTTGACGTCCCACTTCACGTTCCAGCCACAGTCCAGCATGATCAACATGCCGGGCAGGCCCGCACGCATCTGGCGCATGTATTCCACGTCACGATCGTGTTCGTAGCCGAGACGCGCGTTGCCGCGCTTGCCGAGGCCCACCTTGAGGCCGTGCATCCCGGGAGCGACCCACTCCTGCGCCTCTTCCACCATTCGGCCGATGTCCTCGTGGTGGGCGTGGCTCGACGCGACCGCCGGCAGCTTCTCGTGGACGGCGCCGCCCAGGAGCTGGACGACCGGTACCTCGAGGAGCTTGCCCTTGATGTCCCACAGCGCGATATCGATGGCGGCCACGGCGTAGCTCGCCATCCCCCCGTTGTAGCCGTACCACCACATCTGGTCTCGAAGCGAGTGCCAGATCGCCACGTTATCGAGCGGATCCTTGCCGACGACCCGCTCGGCCATGCCCTCGATGATCGCCTTGACCGCGAAGTTCGCCTCAGGGAACTGGGTGATCGACTCACCCCAGCCGACGACGCCATCATCCGTGGTGATCTTGACCAGGCACAGGTGACGAAGCGCGTTGTAGTCGTTGGGCTCCGGATAGCTGACCGGGATCGCCTCCACGGTCTGGACCTTGCTCACGCGGCCGGACTCCTTTCGACACTCGCTGGGGATCGCGCCGGACCCGAGTGATAACATTTCCAGAGTCGTTTCCACCCCGGGCGGCATCGTAGTCGCCGCCGTTCCGCGACGTCAACCGGACCGAGGCCCGTGCAGGACCCGAAGCAAGGAGAGGCGACCCCATGACGAAGCTTCGATTGGGCGTCATCGGCGCCGGATCATGGACCGTCAGCTCGCACCTGCCGAACCTCGCGCGGCACCGCGACGAGCTCGACTTCGTCATCGTCAACCGCCGCAACCCGGACCTGTTGGCCAAGATCCAGGGCGACTTCGGGTTTACCAAGGCCTCCACCGACTGGCGCGACGTCATCGCGGAGCGGCCAGATATCGTCGTCGTCGGCAGCCCACCCGGCTATCACTGGGAGCAGTCGAAGGCGGCCCTCGAGGCCGGCGCCCACGTCATGTGCGAGAAGCCGTTCACGATCGATCCGGCCCACGCGTGGGACCTCGAGGAGACCGCCCGGCGCACCGGTCGCTCATTGATCCTGTCCTACGGCTGGAATTACCGACCGATGGTCATCCAGGCGCATCGGATGATGCACGAGGACGGCGGCATCGGCGAGATCGAGCATGTCGCCCTGCACATGGACTCGGTCACGCGTGAACTCCTGTCCGAGACCGGAGCCTATCCTGAGTCGGCCCCGGAGTTCATCCCCCAGCCCGACACCTGGTCCCGCCCGGAGTCTTCCGGCGGTGGGTATGGGCAGGCGCAGCTGACCCACCTGCTGGGGGTCTCGCTGTGGCTCACGGACCTGCGCGGCCAGGATGTCTTCGCTTTCATGTCGTCGCCCCTCGGCGCGAAGGTCGAACTCCACGACGCCGTCAGCATCCGCTACACGAACGGGGCTATCGGCACGATGAGCGGTGCATCAAGCCACCTTGGTGGCGCGAGCAATCGACACGCGGTCGAGGTGCGCATCGTCGGCTCGCGCGGGATGTTCCACCTGGACCTGCGCGACAACACGCTCTGGCGCTATCGATCGCCGGACGACGACGTCCGCGTGCCGCTCGAGCCGGATGCCGGGCTGTACGACTGTACGGGGCCCATCGAGGGGCTCATCGCCGCCGGGGCCGGCCGACGGTTCGACAACAACTCCCCGGCCGAGCTCGGGGCTCGGACGGTGGAGATCCTGGATGCGGCCTATCGCAGCGCGAGCAGCGGCTCGGCGGAGCGGGTCAAGGGTCTCGACGTGGCGTCCGCGTGACGCGGTCGGCCTAGCGGGACCCCGCGGCCGGCGGGGCGCACGACGCACGAGCCGTGAAGGTCGTCGGCAGGATGACCATCTCCGGTTCGGACACGCCGGTCAGGCGCTTGAGCAGGAGCTCGGCGGCGATCCGGCCCAGGGCGACCGTGTCCCGCCCGACCGACGCGATCGGCGGTGTGTGGAGCTCGGAGAGCGCGACCTCGTCGCACGTCACGAACGACATGTCGCCCGGGATGCTCACCCCATGGCGAGTGAGGGCCCGAACGCACCCCGCCAGGACCTGGTTACCACCGGCGATGATCGCCGTGGGCCGAGGATCCATGCGCAGGATCTCTTCCGTGGCCGCCTCGCCGTGCTCGGCCGACAACGAACCCGTGAGCGTGATCGTCTCGTCCGTGATGCCCCGACCGGCGAGGGCCTCGTGCATCCCCGCGATGCGTTCGCGGACCGGCCACAGGTCAAGCGCGCCGGTGATCAGCGCGATCCGCCGATGACCCAGGTCCACCAGGTGCTCCACCGCGGCGCGGATGCCGGGTCGGTGGTCGTTGCGAACCACGCTCGCGTGCAGGTGCTCCGGGACCTCACGGTCCACCACGACGATCGGGACGTCGACGTGGCTCAGGACCTCCAGCGTGGACGGTCGGCGTTCGCTGGCCAGCGACAGGATCATCCCGTCCACGCGGCGTGTCTGGAAGAAGCGGATGTGGGCCGCATCCAGGTCCGGATCGTTCTCCGAGTTCATCAGCAACATGGAATAGCCCGCGCCGCGCAGCACGGACTCGGCGCCGGACGTGATCGCCGCCATCAGCGGATTGGAGATGTCCCCGATCACCCAGCCGACGGACAGGGTCGCCCCGCGGCGCAGGCTCTGGGCCAGAAAATCCGGCTCGTATTCCAGCTGGGCGACGGCTTCCAGGACCCGCTCGCGCATGTCCGAGCTGACGTCCGGGTGACCCGACAGCACGCGCGACACGGACGAGATGGCGACGTTGGCGAGCTCGGCCACCTCGCGCATGCTGGCTCGCCGCCGCCGCGCGTCCGACCAGTTGGCCCCATCCCTCACCAGCCCACCTCCCAGCATTTCCAGTAACGGTTGCAGGCGACCGTATCACACGCCCTCGGCGGTCGACCGCGGGTTGACGGTCGCCACGGCCGGATGCGACGATGGGCAATCGAAACTGGAAACGGTACCGACACGATCAGGAGCCCCGCCGCATGACCGACCCCTTCACCCAGACCGACCAGCGCCTGGACTGGTACCGGACGATGGTCCGGATCCGACTCTTCGAGGAGAAGGTCCAGGAACTGTTCATGAGCGGCCAGATCCAGGGCACGACCCATCTGTGCCAGGGCCAGGAAGCGGTCTCGGTCGGGGCCATCGCCGCGATGCGCCCGGGCGATGTCCAGACGAACACCTATCGTGGCCACGGCGAGGCGCTGGCCCTGGGTATGGAACCGGAGACGGCCTTCGCCGAACTCATGGGTCGGAGCGCGGGTGGTTCGGGCGGTGTCGGCGGCTCGATGCACCTGATCGACTTCTCCAAGGGCAACATCGGCGCGAACGCGATCGTGGGTGCCGGCCTGCCGATCGCGGTCGGGGCCGCCGTCGCGTTCCAGATGCAGCGCAAGCCGAACGTCGCGCTGACGTTCTTCGGTGACGGGGCCACGAACATCGGCACCTTCCATGAGGCCATGAACATGGCTGCCATCTGGAAGGCGCCCGTCGTGTTCATCATCACCAACAACCTCTACGGCGAATACAGCCCGATGCGCTCGACGACGCCGCTGGACGACCTGGCCCGGCGCGCGGATCCGTACGGGTTCCCCGGCATCATCGTGGACGGACAGGACATCGCGACCGTCCACGCCGCCACGACCGAGGCGGTCGAACGAGCCCGCCGCGGGGGCGGCCCGACCCTGCTCGAGATGAAGACCTACCGCTACCGAGGCCACTCGCGGAGCGATCCTGCCAAGTACCGGCCGGACGGTGAGCTTGACGCCTGGAAGGCCCGCGACCCGATCGAGCTGCTCGGCAAGAC
>JACCVB010000125.1 GCA_013698385.1 Chloroflexota bacterium | reverse complement strand
CTGCTCCACCGCACCTTCGCGGCTGAGCGAGGAGAGGAGCCGCGCCGCCGTGCTCTTCGGCAGGTCGACCCGCTCGGCAACCTCGGTGACGCCGAGCGGACCCCCGGCGAGGGCACCGAGCACCGCGAACGCTCGCTCGATCGACTGGATTCTGGACAATGAGGGGCTCCGTCGGCTAGATTCCGGTCGGCCGTTCCATGATACGGCATCGTTCCACATCGTGGAACCCTCGACCTCGCCGACCGGGGTCGCGACCACCCAGGAGCACCGGCCACAATGACCGACGATTACCAGGAGATCGACCTCGCGAGCCTGTCCGACGACGAGCTCGCGGAGCAGATGCACAACGACCTCTACGACGGGATGGCGGACGAGATCGTGCAGGGCACGAACATCCTGCTCGAGCGGGGCTGGGCCGCGACCAGGGTCCTCGACGATGCGCTCGTGGCCGGCATGAAGATCGTCGGCATCGACTTCCGCGACGGCATCCTGTTCGTGCCTGAGGTCCTCCTCGCGGCGAACTCGATGAAGGCCGGCATGGCGATCCTCCGCCCGCTCCTCGCCGAGACCGGGGCCGAGCCCGTCGGCAAGGTCGTCATCGGGACGGTCAAGGGCGACATCCACGACATCGGCAAGAACCTCGTCGGGATGATGCTGGAGGGCGCCGGCTTCGAGGTCGTGGATCTCGGCATCAACACCGATGCCGAGAAGTTCATCAACGCCCTGACAGAGCACAAGCCGGACATCCTCGGCATGTCCGCGCTGCTGACCACCACGATGCCGTACATGAAGGTCGTGATCCAGACGCTCAAGGATCGCGGCCTGCGCGACGACTACATCGTGCTCGTGGGGGGCGCCCCGCTGAACGAGGAATTCGGGATGGCCGTCGGTGCCGATGCGTACTGCCGCGATGCAGGCGTTGCGGCCGAGACCGCCCGGCGCATGATCGACGAGCGTCGTGCCCGCGTCCCGGCCTGAGGTCGCCGCGAGCGCCGTCGTCGCCCCTCGCGTCCTGGTCGTCGGCTGCGGGGCCCTCGCGCGGGAGCTCGTGGCCCTGACACGCGACCTACCCAACGTCGACATCACCTGCCTGCCAGCCACGCTCCATAACCGGCCGGGCGGCATCCCCAAAGCGGTCCGCGACCGGATCCGCCGGCGCCGTGCCGGTTACGACCGCGTCTTCGTCGCCTACGCCGACTGCGGCACGGGCGGCCTGCTCGACCGGGTCATCGCCGACGAGGGCGTGGAGCGACTGGCCGGGGCGCACTGCTACCAGTTCTACGCCGGCACGGAAGTCTTCGATCGCCTGACCGATGAGGAGCCGGCGACCTTCTTCCTGACCGACTTCCTCGCCCGCAACTTCGATCGGCTCGTCATCGAGGGCCTCGGTCTGGACCTTCATCCCGAGCTGCGAGACGCCTATTTCGGCAGCTACCGCCGGCTCGTGTATCTCGCCCAGACCGACGATCCGCTCCTCGTGACCGCCGCTCGGCGCGCCGCGCGGCGACTGGGCCTTGCCTTCGAGCTCCGTCAGACCGGCTACGGCGAACTGGCCAGCACCATCGAGGCGGTCGCGGCCGGCCGGCCCGCTCCCGAGGTGATCTCCCCGCTCAGCATCGGAGGCGCCTGACCATGGCCAGCATGACCGTCATCTGGTGGCGCGATATCCCGGCCCAGGTGACTGCCCGCGACGGCCGTCGGCAGAGCAAGATCGTGCTCCATCCGCGCTTCCAAGTCGCCATCGACAAGGCCGCCAGCCGGGCCGGCAAGCGCGCCTACAACGACTACATCGAAGAGTGGCGCCGGACCCAGCGCACCTGCGCGGACGACGTGGATGCCGAAGTCGCAGCGGAAGTGGAACGCCTCGAAGGCGAATACGACAAGCATCGCCTCGCCCAGCTCATCCAGTCCGGTGGCGTGGAGGGCGGCCCGGTCTTCCCGCCCGCCCAGGACGAGACCCAGGGCAAAGGCGCGCGCCAGGAGATGGACCCCGCATGACCCATACCGTCATCAGTTCGGCAACGCGCGAGGTCGTCATCGGCGACGACAAGCCGTTCGTCATCATCGGCGAGCGGATCAACCCGACCGGTCGCAAGCTGCTCGCCGAGGAGATGAAGGTCGGCGACTTCTCCCGGGTGGAGCGGGACACACTCGCCCAGGTGGAGGCCGGCGCCCAGATGCTGGACGTCAACGCGGGCATCCCGCTGGCCGATGAGCCCGCGATCCTTGCGAAGACCATCCAGCTCGTCCAGTCCCTCACGGATCTTCCCCTCTCGATCGATTCATCGATCGTCGAGGCGCTCGAGGCGGGACTCGCGGTCTACCAGGGCAAGGCGTTGCTCAACAGCGTGACCGGCGAGGAGGAGCGCCTGGAGCGGGTCCTGCCGCTGGTCAAGAAGTACGGCTGCGCGGTCGTCGCGATCAGCAATGACGAGACCGGCATCTCCATGGATCCGGATGTCAGGTACGCGGTCGCGAAGCGGATCGTGGAACGGGCGATGGACCACGGCATCCCGCGCGAGGACATCCTCGTGGACCCCCTGCTCATGCCCATCGGTGCACTGAGTGGCGCGGGTCGCCAGGTCTTCCGGATCCTCGGGCGCCTGCGCGATGAGTTGAAGGTCAACTCCACCTGCGGGGCGTCCAACGTCAGCTTCGGCCTGCCCAACCGGGACGGGATCAACGGCGCGTTCCTGTCCATGGCCATCGCGAGCGGCCTGACCTCGGCCATCACGAACCCGATCGCACCGGGCGTCCGTCATTCGGTCATGGCCAGCGACGTGCTGATGGGCAACGACCAGGATGCGTCCCGCTGGATCAAGGCATTCCGGGTCGTGCCGCCCGAAGGCGAAGCCGGCGGCCGCCGGGTGAACCGCCGACGCGATGGTGGCGCCGCCCCGGAACCACGTCTCAGCGCGGATGTCCCGGGCGTGGACGTGCCCGGACTCGACGTCCCGGCGCTCGGCTGAGCCCCCCGCCCGTGAGCGGTCCGGTCGACGCGCAGGTCATCTTCACCCCGTCCGGTCGCCGGGGCCAGGTCGCCCAGGGCACGACCGTGCTCGACGCCGCTCGGCGTCTCGGCGTCGATATCGACTCGGTGTGCGGCGGGCGCGGGATCTGCGGTCGATGCGCGGTGACGCCGGCCTTCGGCAGCTTCGCCAAGCACGGCATCACCTCTGCGCAGGAGCACCTCTCCGAGGCCGGCGAGGTCGAGGCGGACTACCGGGCCGAGCATCGCCTGGCGGCAGACCGGCGCCTGTCGTGCACGGCCATGCTCCTGGGTGACGCCGTCATCGACGTCCCGCCCGAGAGCCAGGTCCATCGCCAGGTCGTGCGCAAGGACCTCGACGCCCGGCCGTTCGTGCTGGACCCGGTCATCCGGCTGCACACCGTGGACGTCACGGAGCCCG
>JACCVB010000080.1 GCA_013698385.1 Chloroflexota bacterium | reverse complement strand
AGGTTCGGACCGTCGCGTCCGTCGCGAGCGCCGGGGAGCTGGACGGGCTCGAGGTCTTGTACTGGGTCGGGTGCGCGGCGGCGTTCGATCCGCGCAATCAGAAGGTCGCCCGCGCCGTGGCGACCTGCCTGCACGCGGCGGGCGTCTCGTTCGCCGTCCTGGGCCAGGAGGAGTCGTGCACGGGCGACCCGGCCCGGCGGATGGGTAACGACTACGTCTTCCAGATCCTCGCGTCCTCCGCGATCGAGACGCTCGACCGATACGGGATGGGGGAGCGCACGATCGTCACGGCCTGCCCGCACTGCTTCAACACGATCGGCAATGAATACGGCCAGCTTGGGGGCCAGTTTCGCGTGGTGCACCATTCGCAGTTCCTCGCCGAGCTCGTCGCGTCGGGGCGGCTGGCGACGCTGCCCGAGGACGCCTCGTCGTCCACGGGCGACCATCGACCGGGTTCCGTGACCGTCCACGACTCGTGCTACCTGACCCGCTACAACGGGGTCGTGGCAGCTCCCCGTTCCGTGCTCGGCGCAGCGGGCGTGTCGCTTGTGGAGATGGAGAAGTCGGGCAAGAACACGTTCTGCTGCGGCGCGGGCGGCGGCCGGATGTGGATGGAGGAGGACCGCGGCACCCGGATCAACGCCGAGCGCACCCGCCAGGTGTTGGAGACCGGCGCCACGACCGTCGCCACCGCCTGCCCGTTCTGCATGGTCATGCTGACCGACGGTCTCGCCGCGGCCCCGGACGGCGCCGGTTCCGGGGTCAACGCGATGGACATCAGCGAGGTCCTGGCCGCGCGACTCGCGAGCGTGCCGGAAGACCGTCGGTTGCCGGTCATCTAGCGACACACGCCAAGGCATCAAGAGGATCGACCATGTCGCATGCCCCGCGCCCCGCCCTCGTCCTCGGACCGGGCGAGGGCCGCTCGATCGATCTGGGGAACTTCGCGATGGTCGCCTACCTCGACGAGTTGAGCGCGTCGATCGCGACCGGCGGAGCCGACCCTGCGCGGCTCGACGAGATCGCGCTTCGTCACGGCATGGAGGTCGTCGGACCCGTGCCCCAGGGATACCTCTGAGGTGGGCCGGTCGTTGCTCGCGGACGCGTTCGAGCATCACGTCTGGGCCACGCTGCGGATCATCGACGCGTGCCTCGCGCTCGACCCGGAGCAGCTGGGAACGGTCGTCCCCGGCACCTACGGTTCCATCCTTGAGACGGTGCGCCACATCGTGGGCGCCGACCGCTCGTACCTGCACTCGTTGAGCGGCGGACGCGTGCCGCGGATCGACGAGGACGGGATGGAGCTCCCGGACCTTCGGGCGACGATGGCAGGCAACGATGTCGTTTGGTCGGGGGTTCTAGCCAAGGACCCGGAGCCAGAGCGGTCCTCGTGCGGGAGCGTGACGACGGCTCTGAGACTCACGCCCCGATCGGCATCCGACTCGCCCAGGCGCTGCAGCACGGGACGGATCATCGAAGCCAGATCTGCACGGCCCTGACGACCCTCGGGATCCAGCCACCGGATATCGATGTCTGGGACTTCGGTGAACACGAGGGCCGGGTCACGGAGGTTCCCGGCTCTTCCTGAGATTGCCGCGCGTCGATCGCGGCGGGCGGTCTCGACGATGCGGCGCACCGCATCGATGACGAGGTCCGGGCGGTCGACCTGGATCTGGTGACCGGCGCCCCAGGCCGTCGTCTGGCGAACGAGTCCCGGGGACAACGCCTCGTAGGCGGCCCGCGAGGCGTCGGCGATCCTCGCGTTCTGCACGCCGTCAAGTCGTGGTTCGGCGCGGGGTGCGACGAGGACCTCGATCGGCAGTCCCGCGATGGAGGCGGCTCGGAGCTGCGTCTCGCTCGCCGGCCAGTCGAGCGATTCGACTCGCGAGGCGACATCACGGAGGCGGTCCAGGTCTGCTTCGTACTCGGCCCAAAACGGACCAAGCAGCGGATGGACCACGGCGCTCTGGATGTCCGGATCGAAGCTATCGACGAGCACGATACCGTCGACGTCCGCTCGATTCGCGGCTGCGAAGACTCGGACGTATGTGCCGCCGAGGGAATGACCCACGAGGACGTATGGTCCGGGCTCACCAGCCAGGTCCAGGAGGTCGGCGAGGTCGGTGGTCGCATCCGAGAGGGTGTGCCGCGCGATCGGGTCGCTCCGCCCCCGCCCGGCGCGATCGTGGGCGCACGTCCGCGTGGTGGTCGCGATCTCGTCGATGACGGCGCTCCAGGTGGCGCTGTCCGCGCCCATCCCTGCCTCGAGCACCACGGTCGGTCGTCCGGCTCCTCGACAATCGAGGTAGAGCGCGCGCCCGCCGATATCGAAGCGTTCGCCCCGGGCGGTCTATGGGACCGACACATGGTGCCGCGCGAGCCAGGCCGCCGGACCGCCCGACCGGACCACATCGATCGTCAATCCGAGCCCGAGTCCTGTAACGACGGCTGCGACGAGCGCGGCCGATCGAGAGCGGCTGCGTCTGGTGAGACGATCCATCTTCGCAACCGTACCGCAGCCGTGTTCCGACGCTGGCCATCGACGGCGCCGAGCCGAGTCGTGGCTTGTCGCCTGCTCCGTCGTGGTCCAACATGCGATGCCAAACCGGTAGGGCTGCTTCAGTCGTACCCGGATCCCACCGGACCCGAAGCGGAGGAGTGTCATGCGTCGCGTGCTCGCAACGATCGTTCAACGTCCCTGGTTGGTTGCGCTCGTCATGTTGGCGGTCAGTGCCTGCAACAACGGCGGCGGAGGCGGCACGGGTTACTGAGGGTTCCGGGCGGACATCCCGGTCGGGACCGCGCACCACGCGGGCGCCAGCGGCCCGCGGCGACCCGAGGCGCCTGTGACGCGCGTCGCTGACCCCATCACCGCCCCCCGGCTAGCATGCCCGGGTGACCGCCGAGCCTGCCGAGTCGTCCTATCGCGCGCTTCTGGCCATCCCTCGGCTGGGTCGGGTCATCGTGTCCATGCAGCTCGCGCGGATCGGTCAGTCGATGGTCGGCGTCGCGCTCGTCCTGTTCGTCCTGACGAGGTATGGCTCCCCGGAGCTCGCCGGCCTCGTGACGTTCGCGAGCATCTTCCCGGGTCTCCTGATGGCTCCCATCGCGGGCGCGCTGCTCGACCGCCACGGGCGGACCCGCCTGATCATCTTCGATTACCTGGTCGCACTCGTGAGCCTTGCGCTCATCGGAACCCTGGCGATCCTCGATGCATTGCCCGTCCCGCTGCTGCTGGTGATCGCTGTCCTGTCGTCGATCACGGCGATCCTCAGCCATACGGGTCTGCGCAGCCTGTTTCCGATCATCGTGCCACGGCATCTCTGGGAACGAGTCAACGCGGTCGATTCGAACGGCTACGTCGTCGCGACGATCCTTGGCCCACCGATCGCGGCATCCCTTGTCACGGTCTTCGGCGGTGCCGTGGCGCTGATCATCATCGGTCTCGCCTACGGTCTGGCCGCGGTCGCGCTGATCGGTGCGCCGGATCCGGCGTCGATCGCGACCTCCAGCGGAAACCTGTTGCGCGACGCCTGGGACGGCGTGCGATACACCGTCGGCAATCCGACCCTGCGCGGGCTCGGGGTGGCCATGACGACGATCAACATCGGCGGCGGGATGGTGACCATCGTCGTGCCGCTGATCGTCCTCGATCGACTCCAGGCTGGGGAGCTGGCGGTCGGTGCCGTCTTCGCCGTCAGCGGGATCACCGGGATGGCGTCGGCGTTCATCTTCGGGCGGACCGATACGCGCGGTCGCGAATGGACGATGCTCGTCCTGCCGATGCTCCTGATGGCGCCTACGTTCGCCCTGCTCGCGGTGGCGGCGAACGCCTCGGTCGTGATCGTCGGGTTGGCCGTGCTGGCTGCGGCGCTTGGGTCGTACGGTTTGCTGAACGGGCCGCTGGACATCTCGCTGTTCACGGTCCGCCAACGGCGCACGGATCCGGCCTGGATGGGTCGCGCGTTCGCGGTGTCGATGGCGTTCAATTTCATGGGATTCCCGATCGGCGCGGCGCTGGCCGGCGTGCTGGCGGCGCGATCGATCGAGCTCGCCGTCGCGGTCGGCGTGGGCGCTGCATTGCTCGCCGCGACGTTCGCGGCGCTGCTGATCCCGCGGCACGCGACGGCGGTCCTGGGCCCGACGACGGGCGACGCCATCCGCGAAGTGGACTAACCGGGCAGGCGGCCGCCGCGATCACGAGGACGGCGAGGGTCTGGGTCTGATCCATCGATGGGCCTCCGTGCGATGGCCTCCGTGGCTGGGGATCGAAAGTAGATCCCCGAGCGTCACCGGTCGGCAGCGTAACGTCGCGCGGCCGGTCCGCCATGCCCCGGTATCCTCGTTGACGGATACGAATGTCCGTACTGCTAGTCAGGGCCCGGCGGTCTGCGCGGCCAGAACGGGCCGTCCACGTCGGGCGTTTTACGCTCGGACCCAGCTCGAAACGTGCTCCCCGGTGGGGCCTACCCAACGGCTGCGTCAGTTCGGCGTGCCCAACACGACACCCGTTCGTAGATGTCAGCCGCCGGGTCCGCGGTAGGATGCCCGAGGTGACCACCCACGACCGCGCGCCCAGCCCGTTCCGCCTCACGGAAGCGCAGAAGATGCTGCGCGACGCCGTACGCGTCCTCGCCGACGAACGGATCGCCCCGCGCGCCGCGGAGATCGACCGAACGGCGGAGTTCCCCGAGGACCTGCGCCGTCTCCTGGCCGACCACGACATCCTGGCCTTGCCCTTCCCGGAGGAGCATGGCGGTCTCGGCGGAGAGCTCCTGACCGTCTGCCTGGCCATCGAACAGCTCAGCCGTGCCTGCGCGACGACCGGTCTCATCCTGGCCGTGCAGGAACTGGGCTCGCTGCCCATCACCCTGGCCGGCACACCGGAGCAACAGGCTCGCTGGTTCCCGCGCCTCGCGTCCGGGGAGCACCTGATCGCGTTCGCCCTGACCGAGGCGGAGGCGGGATCGGACGTGGCCGCCGCCCGCACGAGGGCGACCCGCGACCAGAACGACTACGTCATCGATGGCGCCAAGCGCTTCATCAGCCACGGCTCCATCGCGGATCTGCTCACGGTCTTCGCCGTGACCGACCCCGAAGCGCCCCGCCACCGACGCCTGAGTGCCTTCGTCGTCGAGCTTCCGACCGAAGGATTCCGGGTCACGAGACTGGAACACAAGATGGGCATCCGGGGCAGCCCCACGGCGGAACTCGCCTTCGCCGGCGTGCGCGTCCCGGAAGCCAACCGGCTGGGCGAGGAAGGCGACGGCTTCGATATCGCGATGCGCACCCTTGACCACTCCCGCCCCGGTATCGCGGCCCAGGCCGTGGGCATCGCCCAGGGCGCACTCGAAGTGGCCACCCAGTACGCCCGGGATCGCAAGCAGTTCGGGCAGCGCATCGGCGAGTTCCAGATGATCGGCGCGATGCTGGCCGACATGGACGCCGCGACCGAGGCCGCCCGGCAGCTCCTCTACAAGGCCTGCGTCGAGATCGATGCTGGCGCGCCCGACGCCAGCCGCTGGTCCGCGATGTGTAAACTCGTGGCCGGTGACACCGCGATGCGGGTCACGACCGATGCTGTCCAGGTGTTGGGGGGCTATGGCTACATCGACGAGTTCCCGGTCGAGCGGATGATGCGCGACGCGAAGATCACCCAGCTCTACGAGGGGACCCAGCAGATCCAGCGGCTCGTGATCGCGCGGGCGCTGCTCGGCAAGCCCGACTGACCGAATCCAGACACAGAGAGGATCAACGCCCCGGTGCGAATCGTCGTCCTGACCAAGCCCGTCCCGGATCCAGCGTCGGGCGGCGAACGCCTCGGCCCGGATGGCCGGCTTGATCGATCGAACAGTCCTGCCGTCGTGAACGGCAATGACGAGTACGTCCTGGAGAAGGCCCTCAAGCTCGTCGAGGCGGCCGGCGAGGGAGAGGTCGTCCTGCTCTCCATGGCGCCCGCCAACGCCCCCGAGACGATGCGCAAGGCCCTCGCCATGGGCGCGACGCGCGGTGTCCTCATCACGGACCCCGCGATCGAGGGCTCGTGCACGGTGGCCACGACGCGCATCCTCGCGGCCGCCCTCAAGATGCTCGACTTCGACCTTGCCCTGGCCGGCGTGGACACCTCGGATGGTGGCGCGGGTGTGGTGGCGCCGGGGGTGGCTGCCCTGGCTGGGCTGCCGTTCCTGTCCTACGCCGCCTCGATCGAACCGGACATGCCCGGTCGTACGGTCCGGGTCCGGCGCATCACACCCGCCGGCTACGACCTCCTGGAGGCCCCGATGCCTGCCCTGATCAGCGGCACCCAGGCTCTCGGCGAGCCGCGCTACCCATCGCTCAAGGGGATCATGGCCGCACGTTCCAAGACCATCGAGACGCTGACCCTGACCGATCTGGGCATCGACCCCGCGACCGTCGGCCTGTCCGGCGCGACCACGCGGGTGGTCGACTCCAGGCCGCCCAAACCGCGCGAAGCCACCCGCATCATCCGTGACTCCCCGGACGAGGCCGCGCGCCAGCTCGTCGACTTCCTGGCCGAACGGCGGCTCATCTGATGGCCGATATCTGGGTCCACGGCGAGCTGACCGGCGAGGGCGGGCTGGCCAAGCTCAGCACGGAGGTCGCGACGCTGGCTCGGACGCTGGCCGCCGAGTCGGGTGGGGCGGCGGTCACCGGGGTCGTCATCGGCGCCGATCCGGCGAAGGCCGCGCAGGAACTGGCGACGTACCTGCCCCGCGTCATCGCCGTCACGGAGCCCGACTCCGCGGAGCACGCCGCGGGAACGATCGTTGGCCAGCGCCTCGCGGCGCTCATCGCTGAGCACGAACCGGACGTCATCCTGATCGGGGCTGGACCGGAAGGGCGCGACCTCGCGGGGGTCGTGTCGGCGCTGACCGGTCGTGGCGTGCTCGCGAACGCGATCGCGTTGCGTGGCTCACCGGATGGTCCCATCGCCAGTCACAGCGTCTTCGGGGGCAAGCTCCTGACGGAAAGCGCCCTGACCGGCTGCCGTGGCATCGTGACGATCCGGGCGAACGTGGCCGCCGCGGAGCCGGCCGCCTCCCCGGGCGCGGTGGAGACGGTCTCCCCGTCTGGCACCCTCGACCTGCCGGCCGTGCCGATCGTCGAGCGGATCGCATCGAGCGGCGCTGCCGTGTCGATCGACGACGCCAAGATCATCGTCGCCGGCGGCCGTGGCGTCGGTGGCGCGGATGGCTTCGCCCTCGTGCAGGAGCTCGCCGCTGCGCTGGGCGGCGCCGTAGGGGCCACGCGGGCGGCTGTGGACTCCGGCTGGATCCCGTACAGCCAGCAGATCGGCCAGACCGGGAAGCTCGTCAAGCCACAGCTGTACCTCGCCCTCGGGATCAGCGGCGC
>JACCVB010000059.1 GCA_013698385.1 Chloroflexota bacterium | reverse complement strand
GGTCCGGGCGATCATCGACAAGGCCTATGACCGGGCGACGGAGGTCCTGACGACCCACCGCGACCGACTCGTGGCCCTGGCCGAGAAGCTCGTCGCAGAGGAGACGGTGGACTCGGAAGGGTTCGAGGCCCTGTTCTCGGACCTGCCGCCCAAGGACATGAACACGCACGGCATCCCGGTCGTCGTGGGCCCAGGCCAGCCGATCGCGGATCCGAACCCTCAGCCGGCCTGATCCGGCGCCGCTCGCGGTCCGCCCGTAAACTCGGGCGATGACCACTCCCACCGTCCGCGCGTCGTCCATCGAAGAGCACCTGGAGGCGACGCGCGAGGCGCGTCTCCAGAGTTACCGCGAGTTCCTGCGCATCCCCAGCATCTCGGCATTGCCGGCCCATGGGCCGGACGTGCGCCGCGCTGCGGCCTGGCTCGCGGACGCCCTGCGCGCCGCGGGTGTGGAACACGTCGCGGTCGAGGAGACCGCCGGTCCGCACCCAGTCGTGTACGGCGATTCGCTGCGTGCCGCCGGTGCCCCGACCGTCCTCATCTACGGCCACTACGACGTCCAGCCCGTGGACCCGTTGGACCTGTGGACCTCGCCCCCGTTCGAGCCTGTCATCGACGGTGACCGGATCCTGGCCCGGGGAGCTGCCGACGACAAGGGCCAGGTCCACGCCCATGTCATGGCCGCCCAGGCGATCCTCGCCACCCGTGATCGCTTCCCGGTCAACGTCCGCTACGTCTTCGAAGGTTCCGAGGAGAGCGGCTCCGAAGGTCTCGACTGGTGGCTCACCGAGCATCGCGATCGGCTCGCGGCCGACGTCGCGATCATCAGCGACACCGGTTTCTTCGAGGGCAATCTGCCGGCCATCACGGTTAGCCTTCGGGGCCTGATGTACGCCCAGATCGACGTCGTCGGTTCGACCTCGGACCTGCACTCGGGCGGCTACGGCGGTGCGGTCCAGAATCCGGCCAACGCCCTGGCCACGATCATCGCCGCGCTCAAGGGCCCTGATGGGCGGATCCGCGTGCCCGGGTTCTACGACGAGGTCGTCGCGCTGACCGAGGACGAGCGGGCGAGCCTGGCCGCGCTGCCCTTCGACGAGGTGGCCTATCGCGATTCGATCAACCTGGCGGCGCTTGTCGGAGAGGCTGGGTATTCCACTTTGGAGCGACGCGCGACACGGCCCACGCTCGACGTGAACGGCCTGTGGTCGGGTTTCCAGGGCGAGGGCACGAAGACGATCATCCCCGCGCACGCCCATGCCAAGGTCAGTTGCCGGTTGGTGGCGGACCAGGACCCCAGGGTCATCTTCGAGCGCCTGCGGGCCTTCGTGGAGGAGATCGCCCCGCCAGGCGCGACGGTCACGGTCAGGGACCTGGGCGGTGGTCGACCCAGCCTGATGCGAACCGATTCGCCTTATGCGCGGGCTGCCGCCCGGGCGCTCGAGGCCACGTTCGGCCGGGTCCCGGTCTTCACGCGGGAAGGTGGCTCCATCCCGGTCGCGGCGAGTTTCCAGTCCATCCTCGGCCAGCCGGTGGTCCTGCTCGGGTTCACCCAGCCCCATGAGAATGCTCACGCCCCCAACGAATGGATGGACCTGCGCAACTACGAGGGCGCCATCCGAACGATCGTCCGGACGTTGGAGGAGATCGCGCAGATCGACCCCGACGGTGTGGAACAGCCGGGTGCGGGTGGGTGATTCGGGCACGAGACGGTGCTAGGGCTAGGTCGACCGTATCGCCACGCTCAGGTCCGCCCGGGGAGGGCTCCAGCTTCGTGACTGACACCGCAGACGCACCCGAACTCCAGGCAGACCGGTCGTCCGCCTGGCACCTCGAAACGGCGAATGGCAGCATGACGCCGCGCTCCGCTCTTGACGTCCTGGTCGACCTGAACGAGCGGGTGACGACCGGTCACCTGGCCGAGTACCAGCCGGTGCCGCTCGGGTTCACGCCACTGGACAAGACGATCGGCACCGGCCTGCGCGCGGGTGAGTTGCTCTTGATCGGTGGAGCGCAGGGCACCGGCAAGACGACGATGGCCCTCCAGATGGCACGCAACATCGCGTCCGGCGGGCAGGCGAACGTCCTGTACCTCTGCTTCGAGCACGACGAACCGTATCTGCTGAATCGCCTGATCGCGATGGAATCCGCGCTGGCCCACCTGCCCCACAAGACGGGCGCGATCAAGATCCAGGACGTCCGCAAGGAGATCGTCGGATCGTGGATGGCCGAGGGAGCCGTCGCGCCGCAGCTCGCCAACAACCCGCGTCTCCGGCCATCGCTCGACCGGATCGCACTACGGCCAGAACCTGTTCTTGCTCCGCGGCTCGCAGACGGCCAGCACCATCGACAACATCCGGAAGCTCGTCCAGCAGCACCGCGACCTGTCCGGCGACCGACGGCTCGTCGTCTTCGTCGACTACATGCAGAAGGTGCCCCAGGTCCCGGAGCCAGAGAACGAGGCGGAGAAGGTCACGTACATCGTCAACGGCCTCAAGGACATCGCGCTGTCCGAGGAGGTGCCGATGGTCAGCATCGTGGCCGCGGACAAGGATGGCCTCAAGGCCTCTCGCCTGCGCAACTTCCACCTGCGCGGTTCGTCCGCGATCAACTACGAGGCGGACGTCATCCTGATCCTCAACGAGAAGTACCACATCGTGGCCAAGGTCAACATCGAGTTCAACCCGTATCAGGCGCAGCGATTCCGTGATTGGGTGATCGTGTCCGTCGAGAAGAATCGGGGCGGCCAGGACAACGTGGACCTCGAGTTCGAGAAGCACTTCGAGTACTCCTGCTTCGACCCGAGCGGGCGCACGGTCCAGGAGAAACTGATCGAGGAACGCCTCTACAACGACTGAGGCGCCTCCGCCTCTACACTCCGGTCATGCGTAGCCCCGGGCAGTTCCCCGACGTCGTCGAGATCGTGGTCGAGATCCCGCGCGGTTCCAGGAACAAGTACGAGTACGACGAGGACGCGGGCGTCTATCGACTGGATCGCGTGTTGTCCAGTGCGGTCTTCTACAACTTCGACTATGGCTTCATCGAGGGCACCCGGGCGGGTGACGGCGACCATACGGACGCGCTGCTGATCATCGATGAGCCGACGTTCACCGGTTGCCACGTCTGGGCCCGACCCATCGGCGGGCTGGAGATGCGCGATGAGATGGGCTTCGACTTCAAGGTCCTGTGTGTCGCGCTGGGCGACGCCCACCAGGCACACATCGAGCGGCTCGACCAGATGCGTCCGCACCGTCTCGTCGAGATCGAGCATTTCTTCAATACCTACAAGGCGCTCGAGGACAAGAGGGTCGATGTCGTCGGCTGGCGCGACCGAGACCGGGCGCTGGAGGTCCTGCGCGAGGATCGGACGCTGTGGCTCGATCAACGCAAGGCGCTCGACCCGGCGTGACCCGATGAGGTCGTCCGGCCGGTTCGGCGACCCGACCGCGGGGATCCCCGGACGGCGGCTGTTCGTGGCCACCCCGTTGCCGGATGAGGCGACCCAGGCCATGGCGGCCGTCGTGGACGAGGTGCGGGCCGCCGCGCTGCCGGACGGCGCCCGCGATGTGCGCTGGGTCCGGATGGACGGACTGCATCTCACGCTTCGATTCATCGGCCCGACCCTTGACGATCGGCTGCCGCTCGCCATCGCGGCGGTCCTGGCCGTCGCCGCCGACAGTGGCCCGATCGCGGTGACACTGGAGGGCTCGGGTACGTTCCCGCCGAACGGCCGGCCGCGGGCCCTGTGGATCGGCGTGTCGAGAGGCGCGGATGAGTTCGGCGAGCTGACTGCTCGACTGAACGAGGCGCTTGCCGAGCAAGGCTGGCCGAACGACGATCGTCCGTTCCGACCGCACCTGACGCTTGCTCGATCTGATGGGGTAGCGGCCGGAACGCTCGTGGCGGGCCGGCTCGCCAGCGCCATGTCGGATCGTCGGATCGGATTCCAGGTGGAGTCGCTCGGCCTGTTCGAGAGCCTGACGGGTGGCGGTCCGGCCCGTTACGTGGCGCTCGCCGCGGCGCCCCTCGGTTCCGCCGGGCCGAGTGATCGCGTGTACCATCCGGGCACCCCGAACCTGTCCTGACCTTCCAACGACCGGAGTGCACCCATCGCCGTGACGGCCAGCCAGCGGATCCGCCTCATCGTCGCCCTCGGGGTCGTGAACCTCGTGTTGGCGACCGCGGGTCTGGGTATCGGCGGGATCGCGATCCAGCAGCAGGCGGCCAGATCCGCAGCACCCGATGGGGTGATCGCCGAGGTCCCGACGCCCGG
>JACCVB010000044.1 GCA_013698385.1 Chloroflexota bacterium | reverse complement strand
GGCGGAGGCGCCGGGGTCCCGGTCGATGGCGCCACGATGCAGGGTCGAGCGGCGCTCCGTGACTTCATCGATGTCCTGACCGGATTGCCCGCGGATGCGTTCATGGACGAGGAACACTCGTACGCCGCGGACCGCATCCGGATCTACGCCGGCAAGGGCATCATCGCCCGGGATCTCCCGCTGCCGCAGCCCGTCATCGATTGGCCGCTGGCCGACCTCGCCACGGCGGGCCAGGCCGTCGTCGATCGCGCGGTCGATGTCCGATGCCAGGCCCTCACTGGCGACGACGTCAAGACCGTCCTGCCGCTTCTCCAGCAGGCCAACGGTCTCACCACGTTCCGATCCGGCGGCCAGCCCTACGGCCTGATCGTTCGGCCGCTCCTTCCCGGCGAGCCCGACTGCTGATCGTGCGTTCTCAGAGGTCATCGTTCAAACCGTAGGCCATCCCGAAGTCGACCAGGCCGTCGACGGACTTTACAGGTGACTCGTTAGTCACCTATTGTCCGTCCGATGGACGATGTGTTCAGGGCCCTTGCCGATCCCACCCGCCGAAGCCTGCTCGATGAACTGTTCGGGCAGGACGGGCAGACGCTCGGTGCTCTGGTAGAGCGGCTGCCGATGACGCGCTTCGGGGTCATGAAGCACCTCAAGTTGCTAGAAGCGGCGGGCCTCGTGGTCACCAAGCGGGGTGGCCGGGAGAAGCTCCACTTCCTGAACCCGGTCCCGATCAGGCTCGTCCACGACCGCTGGGTGAGCAAGTACGCGGAGCCCTGCGCGGGTGCCCTCAGTGAGCTCAAGAGTCGATTGGAGCGTTCGATGGAAAAGGTGTTCGAGATCTATATCAAGACGACCCCCGAGCGCCTATGGGCGGCGATCACCGATCCCGAGCTTCGGAGCAGATACACCTTCGGCGTGAGGATCGACTCCGACTGGACCGCCGGTTCGCCCTACAAGGCGAGCGCCGGGAACGGCACGATCCCGATCAGCCAGGGCGAGAACCTCGAGGTCGACCCGCCGCGCCGGCTCGTCCAGAGCTTCGTCGCACTGTGGGGCGAGGACGTCAAGTCGGAGGGAACCTCGCGGGTCACCTGGGAGATCCAGCCGGTCGGCGATTCGTGCCAGCTCATCGTGACCCACGACCAGTTGCCCGAGGGCGCGAACGATCAGCTCTACGGCGGCTGGCCGATGATCCTGTCCGGCCTCAAGACATTGCTGGAGACGGGCGAACTTCTCACCACGCCCGGCTCGCTGATGTATTCGGAGGCCTCGGTGCCGAGTGTGTGACCAACGTGGACCGAGCCTGCTTCAGCTGGCGCCGATCACGCGAAGCAGCAGGGCGAACCCGTCCGGCGTGCCGACCCAGCGCCTGCGGAGGTCCTCCACGCCGACGCGCCGCCGAACGTAACGCAGGGCGACGACGGCCACCACCACATCGTCGAGCGGCCCTAGGACCGGGATGAACTCGGGGATGAGATCGATCGGGCTCAGGATCCAGGCGATCAACCCCACGAGCACGACCCGGACGTCCAGTGGGGCGGTGCGATCGCCGATGAGCGAGCGCAGCAGGCGCAGGACGTCCGGAATCAGGCCGAGCAGTTCGCGAATCGGCACGTCCTTGGGCCGGAGCGCCCAGAACAGCACGAGCATCACGGCCCACAGGGCCACGAGCCCGAGGAGGATCCCGGCCACCAACTGCAGATCCATCGACCACGAACCTTGCCACAGGCAGGCGCGTCCCGGTCGGCCCCATCGCGTCCGACGGCTCCATCGCGCCCGTCGGCTATGCTTCCGCGATGGATGAACCGACCGTTCGCGAGCACGCCCAGGCCCTGTGCGACGCCCTCGTCGCCGGCAACGTCGAACTCGCGATCGCGGACTTCAGCAAGGAACTGCGCCAGAACCTGGGTGAAGTCGTGAGCCTGCTGCCCCTTCCGTCGATCGAGGCGGCGATCGACTCGGTCGAGCACGGCAGCTCCGGATTCGTCGTCGTCCTTCGCCTTCTGGGCGAGACGGACGAGGTCATGCTCCAGACGCGCTGGAAGGATCGAGACGACCGACCCACGGTGGTCGAAGTGAGCCACCTGAGCCAGACCGCGCTGGCAGGCCCGGTCGACGACAGCGACGCCGAAGGCGCGACGGAGGGAGCGGAGCCGAGCTAGGGCTTGTTTCGTCGCGGATGTCACTCCGCCTGAAGTCGATAGAAGCGGAAGGAATCGTGGTCGATCGGCAGGATCTCCACGGATGCGTAGCCGGCTTCTCGCGCGTAGCGCTCCAACGTCGAGGCGCGGAGGACCGTGCCCGTGCCCGCGTTACTGTCATCGACGAGCCCGGCCGGCAGGCAGCACAGGACGCTGAACCCGTAGAACAGCCGCTCGAGGTCCGACGCCGGCGCCGTGAAGGCAGCCTCGGTCCGCTCATCCCCGATGAACACGGAGCCGCCCGGGGCCAGCATCCTCCGGATGGCGACGAGCGCTTCGACGGGTTTGGTCATGTCGTGGAGGGCTTCGAAGATCGTCACGAGGTCGTACGGGCCGGCGAGTGCCGGGTCGGAGATGTCCGCCTCGCGGAATGAGATCCGTTCGCGCAGGGTCGGGCGCTCGGTGGCGAGGTTGGCGCGGGCGAGTTCGATGGACGGTCCGTCGAGATCGAAGCCTTCGACGGTCGCGTTGGGATACGCCCGGGCGATGGCGACCGTGGACCAGCCCGCCCCGCACGCGACGTCGGCGACCCGGGCCGGCGGGTCGGAGCGAAGTCGGTCGTTGATCGCCGGCACGGCCGGCAGCCATTCCGAGCCGAGGAGATGTTCGAAGGCGGGTCGGTTCTGGGCCGCCTGGCCTTCGCGGAAATCGACGCCGTAGTCGGCCCAGGCCACGCCGTTGCCCGACCGGAACGACTCGATGACCAGGTCCATCGGCCGAGCCATGCCGGCGGCGAACCGGGCGAAGGGCAGGAGGTAGAAGAGACTGCGCTCATCGGTCAGGACCTCCGCGTGGGCGGCGCTGAGCCAGAAGCGGCGCGCGTCGGGCTCGGCCGCTGCGTCCTCGACCTCGAGGATCCCCGCGGCGGCCTGCTGCTCCAGCCATTCGCGGACCTGTCGCTCGTCCGCCTGGGTCTGGCCGGCCAGTCCGGGGGACGTGAGCGATCGGCCGTCGCGGAGCGCCTCGTAGAAGCCGAGTCGATGGCCGAGGTAGATGGAGAAC
>JACCVB010000028.1 GCA_013698385.1 Chloroflexota bacterium | reverse complement strand
CCTGCTCCATCTCGACCAGGCGCTGGCCGCCCTCCGAACGAGTCATCGAGAGGCGACCGTCGGCCTCCCACCGTCGAAGCGTCTCGACCGAGACGCCGAGCATCTCCGCTGCCTGACCGAGGCGAATCGGCCCGCCCACCGCCTGTTGGTCTGCCATACCTAGGGATTATGGTCGCATGATGACCATGTGTCTAGATGTGCCTACCAACACCTCGAGCGCGACCCGCAGAAGTCCGTGCCTACCCCAGGTCGGCGCAGGTGATCTTCACGCCGCCCGGCGCATGGACGACGACAGAGACGGCCGTGCTGTCCGCAGTTCCGTCGTTGCGGGCGTTGCCGTTGCCGATGCCGGCCCCGTTCGTCGTAAAGGCGGGCCAGATCTCGTTGACGTCGTCGGCGGGCCCAGCCGGGTCGAAGCGGTAGTGCGTGCCGGCAAAGTTGTCGCTGCAGGCCTGCTTGTGGATGTGCGATCCGTATGCCGTGTTCGCGGCGAGTCCCTCGAGGTGGACGGACACGAACGTTCGCCCATCAGCGGTCCTGACCATGACCGCATGTCCGCTGATGTCCAGCGCCGTGTTCGCCGAGAACGCGTGGAAGGTACCGCGCGTGACCTGTGCACCACCGGCCGCGGCGGGCACGGCCAGTGTCACCGCCGCGAGGACTGCCAACAGGACCGCCCCGGTCCGTCGAATGCGTCGTGGTCGCGCGATCATGACTCCTCCTCCGCCGTGTTATAGCGTGACACGCTATACCGTCACACGGTATATAGCCCAGTCGGAGCACGATGTCAAGGGAACAGGTGGCCACAAGTCGGAGGAGTCGATTGGAGCCTCTTCATTCGCCGGGCGGTGGACGGCCGTTCGGCGCAAGGCGGCGCAAGATCAAGCCGTTCGAGCTACCCGAGCACCCCGGCTCGGCGGCGTCCCATGACACCCTTGCCGCGTACGCGGTCGAGAAGGCGGCGAGCCTCAACCAGCACGTCATCGGCTACGGCGAGCTCGCCGAACGGGAATGGGCGGCACGCGGGCTCGATGCGCCGGATATGGAGGTCGCCCGACGCTACCGGCTGACGCGCATCCGCGAGCAGCTGAGCGCGCGCGACGTGGCCGGCGTGCTTCTCTACGATCCGCTCAACGTCCGCTATGCGACGGACTCGACCGATATGCAGCTGTGGTGCACCCACAACCCCGTGCGCTACGCCTTCGTGGCAACGGAAGGCCCGGTCATCCTCTGGGATTTCCACGGCTGCGAGCACCTGTCCTGGCACCTCGAGGCGGTCGACGAGATCCGCCACGGCACGGCCTGGTACTACTACATGGCCGCCCAGCACGCGCGCGAGCGGGCGGCCGTCTGGGCCGCCGAGATCGCCGATGTCGTCACGGCGCATTGTGGCGGCAGCCGCCGATTGGCGGTCGACCGGATCAATCCCGAAGGGGTCGACGCACTGACCGCGCTCGGGATCGTCCTGACCGATGGCGAAGCCGTCATGGAACGAGCCCGGACCGTGAAATCGCCGGATGAACTTCGGGCGATGCGCCGGGCAATCGCCGCCTGCGAGGCGGCCATGCGGGTCATGGAAGCCGAGTTGCGCCCGGGCATGACGGAGAACGACCTGTGGGCGATCCTCCACGCGGAGAACATCCGCCGCGGCGGCGAATGGATCGAAACGCGCCTGTTGACGTCGGGCCCGCGCACCAACCCGTGGTTCCAGGAATGCTCCGCCCGCGTGATCGAAGCGGGCGACCTCGTCGCCTTCGACACGGACCTGATCGGGCCGTACGGCTATTGCTGCGACATCTCCCGAACGTGGCTGGCCGGCACCGGTCGACCGACGGACGAGCAGCGTGCGCTCTACCTCATCGCCCAGGAGCAGATCGACGCGAACACTGAGATCCTTCGCGCCGGCCGGACGTTCCGAGAGTTGGCCAGCTCGGCGATGACCCTCGGACCCGATTATCTGCCGAACCGCTATTCGAACCTCTATCACGGCGTCGGGCTATGCGACGAGTACCCGTCCGTGCCGTATTTCGAGGACTGGGACAGCGCCGGCTATGACGGGGTCCTCGAAGCCGGCACGGTCGTCTCCGTGGAGAGCTACGTCGGCCGTCTCGGAGGACGCGAGGGTGTGAAGCTCGAGGAGCAGGTGCTCATCACCGAATCAGGACATGAGCGCCTGTCGCGTTACCCGTTCGACGTGAGACTCGGCGAACGGGGCTGACTCAGTCGAAGAAGGTCGCCAGGAAATCGAGGTCGTCGGCGCGGTCGATGCGATATACGCCACCCGTTCCGCCACAAGTCGGGTTCAGTCCGAAGGACGTGACTCCGCCGATGACGTTCGAGCTGCCGATGAAGTTCGGCCCACCGGAATCGCCGAAGCACGTCCCGCCGGTGTGGGCGTTGTTCGACAGGAGGATCGCATAGTCACCGACGATGCCCTTGTTGATCTGGAGGAGGTGCGGTTGGGCGACCAGCCGTTCGCGCACCCCGACGGTCTTGCGGGCTGCGGCAGGCGGATAGGCCTTCTGGAGGCCATAGCCGACCGAGGTGAATAGGGTTCGACTGCTCGGCCGCAGGGCATCGAGCGCGTTCAGGCCCGGAAGCGCGCCGTATTCGGAAAGGTTTATCGGCTGATCGAGGACGACCACGCCGAGGTCATGGAGAAAGAACGCGTTGTCGTCATACAGGGGATGGGTGAAGGCCTCGCCCGTATGCCCACCGCCGCAGGGGTAGCCCTCGATCCCGACGCAGCTTCGAGTCGCCAACGTGAAGGCCGGATCGGGGATGATCGGTCCAGCCTCGAAATAGATGACGGCAGAGGCGACGCCGTCCGTGCAGTGGCCGGCGGTCACGAAGATCGTGGGCGAGACGAGCGTACCGCTGCAGCGGAATTGGTAGTCCCCGTTGCTGGCGTGGGCCGTCATCAGCCCGACGTACGGATGCCCGTTGCCGTCGGGTGTGCCGTTCGTGACAGCTGCGGCCGGCCCGGCGAAAGCCCCGACCAGCAACCATGCCGCGACGATCGCGGCGAGCGCCCGACTTCGTGATCTCGAATGCATCGCAGTCTCCTTCATCGAGGCCGTCATCGCGAAACGGCCGTCCGTGGTGCGAGTGATGCGCCAATGGTAGCGCCCAGCGGGATTGTTGGGCGCGGAGCGCGCCTTGGGGGTACCGCGGCGCGAGCGAGGTGCCCGGGCTGTACTTCCTGGGCTCCGGCCTGGTTTTGGCCACGCTCTTCGAGCCGACGGTCGACGGCCCGCCGCCGCTCGCCCAGATGCGGTGACGGTCGCCTTACGGGCCACGCTCGACGGGCCACGCCTGACCGCCCGCGCTCGACGGGCAACGCCTGACCGCCCGCGCTCGACGGCCGCCCTTGGCGCCACCACCGTTCCAACGGACCACCGAGAGCGACCTCAGCCGCATTTGGAACGCACCACGTCCCGATCGACGCCGGAAAAGGGACTCGCAGTACCTTCCTTATCTTCCTTCGTCCGTTGGAACAATCCTGGCGCCAACTTCGAGGCGCCAACACGGAGTCGACGAGTGTCTCGCCGTCGGGAACGGCTACGCAGGACCCAGATCGACGATCCACGGAGCCATGCGTGTGGCGATCTTCTCGACATCGACCGGCCGACCCTCGGCCACTTCCATGACGAGGGCGAAGGCCGCGTCGGCCGGCATCCTCAGGTCGCGCTCGTTCAGCCGCTCGGAACACCGACGCCCGAGAACTGGCGACCGCCGACTCCAGGAGCCCGATGTTGCGGATCTCCGGCCTGCCGCCGAGCGTCGCCGCGGCGGCGGCCGACAGATTCTCAAGGTTCAGGTACTCGGTCACTCCATGCCGAGGCGCAGGCTCAAGTCCCCATGTTCAGCGACGATCCTCAGCAGATGCTGATCGCGGAGTCGCCCGCCGCCGAACGTACTCGTCGATCACGGCCCGAGCGACATCCTACATGGATCGCCCTTCACGCTTCGCGGTCGTGCGGAGCGCGGCAGATTCATCCGGTGTAAGTCGTTCTCGTGGGCCGCGGAGAGGGCCTTGACCTGTCTCCACCAAGCTTCTTGGCGAGGGTCCCGATCCGATCAGCTCTCAGTTCTGGTGGTGCTTGGGCTTAGCTTCCACGACACACTCGGCGGCCACGCGCTGTGCCGCTCCGGGTCCGCCGTCCTTGAGCGCCGTGTCCATCGTCTCGACCGCAACGCAGCCCTTGTATCGGACGCCGACCGCCCCCGCGTCTCCTTCTTGGCGTCCATCCCGATCAGAGCGAACGTCTCGCGCAGCTTCGCGCACCGGATGCCGCCTCGTAGACCTTCTGGCGATCTCGGTCTCCACGCCTGATAGAGCAGTCATGAGCTGTTTGTCGTTCACGTCGGGGTTTCCGTTGTGTCGCTCGTCAGTCGTCCAGGAACGTGTCGGACTGCCAGTCGCGGTCCGCCCTCGTCGTCGTCATGCATCGGTCACCTGATCGCCGTGGATCTCCCCGCGCCAGGCGCCGGTCGGGCTCTGGCGCGATTCGATGAACTCCTTGAACCGTTGCAGGTCGCCCTTCACCCGTCGTTCGAGGAAGCCCAGGTTCGCTCCGACGGTCTCGACCACGCCTTCGGGATCGGCGTCCAGCTTCAATGTCACGCGCGTCCTGTCGCCGTCCAGTGGCTGGAACAGGACCGCCCCAGCGTTCTCATCGCCATCGACGCTCTTCCAGGCGATCCTGGTGTCGGGCGTCTGGTCCGTGATCTCCGCGGTCCACTCCTTGCGGCGGCCTGCGACCTCCGCCGTCCAGTGCAGGGTCTTGTCGTCGGCCTGCACGACCCCCTCCACTCCATCCATGAAGCGTGGGAATTCCTCGAACTGGGTCCACTGGTCGTAGACGGCCCGAACGGGGACGTCCACGTCGATCGAATCTTCGAATTTCGGCATCAGGATCTCCTCTGCAGTCAGGTCACGGCGGGGCCGGACTCGCGGACCTTGGGTCGTGAGGTGAACGATAGACGGCAACGGTCCACACCGGCCTACCCCAGGGCTGGGCCGCCGTTGCAGTTACCTGCCATGCGGAGGTCCGGCAACGCCACCTGATGCATGGATGCAAGCCGAGGCTGCGCACTCGATGCCCTGCGCGACATCGGCCATCGGCGAGGCTGTCGATCGAGCCGGCGAAACCACTGCCGACGACGATCGGAGAGTGACCATGCAGGGCTTGGGGCGGGACCTCGTCGCCGGACTCCTATCGGGCACCGTTGCGACGCTCGCGATGAGCGGTTTCATGCTCACCGGTCAACGGGCTGGGCTGCTCGGCAAGCAGCCACCGAGGAAGGTCTCGGACGCGATGCTTGATCGCCTCTTTGGCAGGGAGCCAGGGGAGCAGCCGCGCCGGTGGATGACCGCGGTCGTCCATCTGGGCATCGGAGCAGGTGCCGGTGGGCTCCACCAGGTGGGGCGAAGGATGGCCGCCCGACCACAGCCCGCCGTGCTGTGGGGCGGCGCAGCGGGTGCCACCCTGTGGGCCCTGGCCTACTGGGTCGTGGCTCCCGTCGTCGGGCTCCTGCCGCCCCCGGACCGCGACCGCCCGGGCCGTCCGCAGGTCATGCTTGCCTCGCACGTCGTGTGGGGCGCCGTGAGCGCCGTCCTTGGCGATCGCTTGTCGGAGCATGAGGCTGGCTCCGGGCCATCACCGGAAACGCCTTCGGCGGCGCCACGTAGCCGTCGAAACTTCGGCTGGGCGCGCCGCAAGCGTGTCAAGGTCCCGCCCATAGGCGCGCTCCGATGGCCCCTTGAGCCGAGGCGTGCCGCGTACCATCCGCAGAGTGACCGAAGTCCTGGCGATCAGCCGTGCCGTCGCGCGGCGGTTTCTGGCCATTCGCCACTTCCTCGCGCCGCCACGGTCACTGCCCGCCGAACCTGCCAGCGTCCTGACCGTGATCGAGCGGATCGCATCGCTCCAGTTCGATCCACTCGAGGTCGCCGGGCGGAACCACGATCTGGTTCTGCTGGCCCGGATCAAGGACTACGAACGCGTCTGGACGGAGGCGCTCCTGTACGAGGACCGGGCCCTGTTCGAGGCCTATAACAAGGGCCTGTCCATCCTGCCGGTCGCCGAAATGCCGTTCCATCGCATCACCTGGGACCGCTCGCGAATCCGGCATGACGTTGGGGCCTTCGACGAGCACGCGCCGCTCGTCGAGGAGTTGCTGGGGCGGATCCGCACGAACGGTCCGCTGGCTGGCGG
>JACCVB010000015.1 GCA_013698385.1 Chloroflexota bacterium | reverse complement strand
TGGCCGTATCGAGCGAGGACCGCTGCCGCCGACTTGGCACCCCAGCCGGGGAGCCCCGGGAAACCGTCCGACGCGTCGCCCACGAGGCCCAGCCAGTCCGGGATGGACGCCGGTGGGACGCCCCACTTCTCGCGGACGCCGGCGTCGTCGTAGATGACGTTGCGCCGCCGGTCCCACAGGACGACCCGGTCGCCCCGGACGAGCTGGGCCATGTCCTTGTCCGGCGTGCAGACGAGGATCCTGTCCACCCGCTCGTCCTCGGCGAAGAGGGTCGCCGCCGCTCCGATCGCATCGTCCGCCTCGAACGCGACCATCGGCCAAAGGACGATGCCGAGCGCTTCCACGGCCGCCTCGGCGATCGGGAACTGGGCCAGCAGCTCGGGGGGCATGCCCGCGGACGACTTGTAGCCGGGATACAGGTCGTTCCGAAACGACTCGACGACCTGGTCCGTCGCGCAGGCGACGTGCGTCGCGCCTTCCTCGCGCAGGAGGTAGAGCAGCTGGTCGCACAGACCGGACACGCCGGACAGGACGACACCGTCGCGCCCGGTGACCGGGGGCCGCGGCGCGTGATGGGCCCGAAACAACTCGTACGTGGCGTCGACAAGGTGGAGTCGCACGTCCTCAGCCCCGCGCGCGTTGGACGGCGAGCCCGCGGGCGTCCGTGCGATCCGCATGGTCCACCTCCACGATGGCCTTGAAGCGCCCGATATCTGCTTGGAAGATGTGCCGGAAGACCGGCGCCGTGATGAGTGCGGCCAGGTGCGGAAGGATCGGCGGCTGGAGGATCTCCTCCCAACGGACGATCGTCGTCGTCCCGTCGGCGCCCCCTGTCAGATCGAAGGTGCCTCCACCAGAGAAGACGCCTTCGTGGGCGATCCCGAAGCGGGTCGGCGGCTCCAGAACGGTGACCGTGACCGGATCCGTGACGGCGATCCCGAACATGCGGACGGTGGCCTCGCCGCGGCTGCCCACCGTGGCGGCACCCGGCGCCTCCATCCGGACCGACTTCATGTCGTGCATCCAGCGCGGCTGCCCCTCGATGTCGATCAGTTCGGACCAGACGTCCTCGATCGGTGCGTCGATGACGGCCAATAGCTGGATCGGCTCGGGCGCGCGCCCAGCCGCCCGTCTCCGCAGGACGGCCTCGGCCACGACGGCCACGACCGCACCGAGCAGCCCCAGGCGCACGAAGTTCCGGATCATCGCGCCGACCCGCGTGCCCGGATGGTCATGCCCCACGTGGTCCGACCAGGCGGATACCGACGTGCTCCATCTCGCCCAGCGCTCGCTGGCCGTCCCCGGGCTGGAGATCCACGGCGGCGATCGCAGCGGTGACCAGGGCAGTGGCGTATCCCAGTCGAGCGGCGTCGAGCGCCGTGGCCTTCACGCAGTAGTCGGTCGCGAGACCGACGACCACGACGCGTTCGATCGCGCGGTCACGCAGGAGTCGATCGAGTCCGGTCGACGTCTCTTCGCTGGTCGTGGCGTCCCGCATCGTGAAGCCCGAATAACCGTCCTCGCCGTTCGCGCCCTTGCGGACCCGGGGCGCCTCATCGGGGACGCGGAGGGCGGGGTGCAAGGCGGCTCCCCAGCTGTCGGCCAGGCAGTGGACCGGCCAGATGCCGCCGTCCTTCGCGAAATGTGGCGTCGTCGGCGGATGCCAGTCCTGGGTCGCGACGATTAGTGCACCGGCATGCCGCGCGGCGTCGATCTCGCGGTTGGTCGCTGCGATGATGCGGACACCATCGGCCACGGCCAGTCCGCCGCCCGGATCCGCGAAGTCGTTCTGGACATCGACGACGATCAGCGCGGTGGTCGAGTCATAACGCGGCACGGTCCGAGCGTAGCAGGCCGGCCTCCGGCAGGGAGCTCACGGCGCGTGCCCGCTGCCATTTACGAATGGATGTCGTGTTGGTCGCTGGATCGAACCTCTCGGCCCACGTTCACTGTGCCGTCCGTGCGTGGAGCGCGACGTGGAGGCCCATCGTTGCGGTCCACGCCGGCCGACACCGCGCCACCACGACACCCATTCGTATCAAGCTCCTATCTTGTCAAGCGGCCGCAGCCAGCGATCGGGTACCTTCCTGCAGGAGCCGGAAGACAGTCCGCACGAGCTGTCGCTTGAGCGCCCGGATGGCGTCACGCCCGGTCTTGCCCTCGGCCCGTTTCTTGGCGATGTAGTCACGGCCCGCTCCATCGTGCGAGGCCTGGACCAGGGCGATCATGTAGAGCGCCCGGTTGAGCTGGCGGTTGCCGCCGCGGTTGAGGCGCAGGTGCTGGGTCTGGCCGGAGCTCGCTGGGATGGGCGCCACCCCGGCCAGCGCGGCAAACGCATCGGTCGAGCGGAAGCGCCCGATGTCGCCGGTCTCGCCGATGAGCTTGGCCGCGACCAGGACCCCGACACCGGGCAGGGTCAGGAGCGGGTGTCCGGCCACCCGCTCGGTGAGCCGGTCGGTCAGCTCGCCGATCTCGGTGGCCAGGCGGCGCAGGCGTGCGAGGCGGGCCCGGGCGAGCTCGGCCTGGACCCCATCGCGCCTCCGCAGCAAGCGGCCGACCATCCGCTGATGGCGGACGGCGGTCAGGTTGGCGGCCACCGCGCCATAGCCCGGCAGAAGCGTCCGCAGATCGGCGTGGACCCGGTTGCGGACGCGGGTGCTCGGCCACGAGGTCCTCGCGGGCCTCGACTAGGAGCTTCAGCTCGAGGGTCCGATCGAGCAGCCGGACCGGTGGCAGGTCCGTCTCGCGCAAGGTCACCCGGGCGATGGCCAGAGCGTCACCGGGGTCGCTCTTGCCGGCCCGCCGGGTGCGGATCCGCTCCCGCCGGCTGAGCTGCGGCGGCACCTCGCGGACGGTCGCGCCGGCGGCCACCAGGGACCGCGCGGCTGGCGCACCGAAGCTCGCCGAGCCCTCGATCCCGACGGTTACCTCAGGGCCGCCGCCACCCAGGCGAAGAGAGCCCGGTGGCCGCCTGGATCGTTGCTGAACGTCCGCTCGTCGAGTGGCGTCCCGAGCTCGTCCACGAGACAGGCCGCCAGGCTGTCCTTGTGGCTGTCGATTCCGATCGCGTGCATCGTCATCCCTTTCCTGGTCCGATACGATGGACGCGGACCGGGTGGGCAGCAGTGCGTCGAGTGAAGACCACGCTCCTATGAGGCCACGCCCGGTCCGCTCGCTTCCGCGGGTGGGGGCACTTGATACGCCAGCCATCGCCACCGGCGAGGCACTGACAGAAGGAGCCACCCACCCGCTCGAGCGAACCCTCGCATCTCGACGAGGACCCTGCCGACGGTACGCACTGACAGGA
>JACCVB010000207.1 GCA_013698385.1 Chloroflexota bacterium | reverse complement strand
AGCTGTACATCATCGCCGTGCCTTTCGGGAACTACATCGACACCGAGCAGGGCGTGCGGGTCATGACCTCGTCCTGGCGGCGTAACGCGGACGACGCGCTGCCGGCCCGGGGCAAGATCGTCGGTGGATACGTCAACATGGCCTTCCAGAAGTCGGAAGCCGAGCTCAACGGCTTCGACGAGGCGGTCGTGCTGACGGCGGGCGGCCACGTCAACGAGTCGTCCGCGGCCAACATCTTCGTCGTTCGCGACGGCGTCGCCATCACCCCGCCGGTCAGCGACGACCTGCTCGAGGGCATCACCCGCAAGGCGATCATGGAGCTCCTGGCCAACGAGGGCATCCCGTTCATCGAGCGCTCCATCGACCGTTCCGAGCTGTACATCGCGGACGAGGTCTTCGTGTGTGGCACCGGCGTCCAGATCTCGCCCGTCATCGAGGTCGATCATCGCAAGGTCGGCTCAGGGGAGGTCGGGCCGATCGTCCGCCTGGTGCGCGACCGCTACTTCGACGCCGTGCGCGGCCGAGCGCCCGAATACGCCCACTGGCTGACGCCGATCGACTGACCGCGGGGCCCGACGGGCCCGCCCGACCGATCGCGGCACCGCACGCGCCGAGCGGGCGCCTACGACGAAGGCGGCGGCCGAAGGTTCGGGGTGGTGCGTCCGACGACGATGACGATGTCCGTCCGGATCGCCGGGTCCGTGGCGAGGACGGACTTGACGCCGAACCGATCCTCCAGGTAGGCGATCGTGTCCGCGAGCCGAGTCTCGGCCCCGTTGTAGACCGTGATGACCGTGTCCGCGGGCACGGCACCCGGCGGGCGCTGGCGCGGCGCGGAAACCTGCAGGCCCTGGCTCTCGAGGAAGCCCGCGACCCGCGTGCCACGGTTGCGGTCGCTCGTCCCGTTCAGGACCTGGACGGCTGCGCCCTCCTGGGCCAGCTTCTCACGGCGCGCCTCGAGTTCGGGATCCACCTTGAAGGCACTGGTCACCGCGCTTCGGATCTTGTCAACGTACGGGATGGTCCAGTAGCCGGTGCGCACTTCCCGCTGATAGAGCGGCGGGGAGAAGACATACGAGCGGATGTCCTTCGTGTCGACGGCACTGGCAAGGCCGAGGAGCTCACCAAGCTGATCGAGCGGCACGTCCGTACGGACGGTCTTGTTGAGCGCGGCGACGAGTTCGGGAAGGTGCGGGATCAGGGCCTGGGGGTCCGCCTGGGACCGCATCGAGAGCAGGACCCGTTGCTGGCGCGCCGCTCGGTCGAAGTCCGACGACGTATTGCGCGACCGCGCGTAGCGGAGCGCCTGCGACCCGGTCATGTGCTGCAGGCCGCTCGGGATGTACAGGCGGATGGACTTGCCCGCACCGGCCGGGTAGCCGTCATCGACCACGGGCAACTGGACGTTGACGGTGACGCCACCGACAGCGTCCACGACCTCCTTGAAGCCGTCGAAATTGACCTCGACGAAGTACTTGATATCGAGCCCATACAGGTTGCCGAGCACGGACTTCAGGGCGTTGTAGCCGCGGGTCTTGTTGTTGCCGGGCCACAGGTCGGAACGCTTGCGGTTCTGGATCCAGAACGAGTTGATCTTCTGCCCGAACGTCGCACCCCATAAGGAGCGGGCGGGGCCCGGCGGGATCGGCACGTCCTTCGTGTCCCGCGGCAGGCTGAACAACGCCACCTTCTTCGTGATCGGGTCGATCGAGACCGTGATGAGGGTGTCCGTCCGATGGCCGCCGCCCTGCTCGTCCGCGCCGATGAGCAGGATGTTGAGGCGCTCCTTGCCGTCCCACGGCGGGATCGACACCTGCGGCACCGGCGTGCCGACGATGCTCGGCTCAGGGGTCGCGGATTCGGTCGGGTCGGCTGACGGGTCCGGGCTCTCCGTCGCGCCCGGCGAGGGTGAGGCGTCGGCTTCGCAGACCGTGTCGGCGACGTCGCTCACGAAGATGCAGCCGTTGGTCAGGGCGTCCAGGGCGAGCAGGTCGTAGCGGGCCACGACGACGTGACTGCCGGCCATGACGAGGAGGACCGCCAGCAACCCGGCGATGGACAGCGGTCGCGGCGTGATCCGGCCGGACCCCAGCCGGCCGTCCCCGCCGGCAGTATGGGCGTTCACGAATTCCGCCACGCGATAGGCATCGACGATGGCGATGACTCGGTAGATCAGGGCGATGATGTTGACGATCAGGACCGAGGTCAGGATGAACGGGCTGAAGACGAGGCCGACGAGCTCGATCTGATCCATCCGCAGCAACGTCCCGGCGCCGAGCGCGATGAGCAGGACCGGTGCCGCCGCGAAGCCCAGGGCACGAACAGGGGCACCCGCGTACAGGTGTCCCAGGCCCGGGAAGATCAGGGACAGGAACGCCGCCGCGAACGGAGAACGTGCGCGCGGTCGCGCATCCTGCGGGTTCGGCATCGCGGGTAGGATACTCGGACTCGTCCGACCGGGCCGCAACGCCA
>JACCVB010000359.1 GCA_013698385.1 Chloroflexota bacterium | reverse complement strand
ACGACTCTTCGAGCGACCGTCTGCGCGCCTGTTTCGGGCGCGCCTGCAACCCGTTCAGATCCAGCGCCGGATCGAACGCACGATGGAGGCCGAACGTCTGGCCGGAGCCGATCGAACGCTCGTCCCGAACCGGTTCGTCGTTCGATTGAATCCGGAGGACCTGGCCTCGTTCGGTGACATGACCGGGTCGCTCGCCGCGAGCCTGGCGGACGGCGCCCTCGTCTTCGCGCGCGCACGGAACTTCACGCTCGTGGATCGGCCGCGGGTGGAACTCGTCGCCGACGCGGCGGTGCAACGGGCAGATGTCCAGGTCGTCGCGCGCTTCGCCGACCCCCTGCCTGGTCGCGCAGCCGTGGCGGATGCGGGCGCCGCGCTCGCGTCGAGTGATCGAGATCCGGACCTGCCCGGCGCTCCCTCGGAGACGATGGTCTTCACCGTTCCTCGGGCCGCCGCGCTCACGGCCCGGCTGTGGATCGTTCCCCCCGGCGGGGCTCCGTTCGAGCGCGCCTTCGATGGGTCCAGCCTGACCCTGGGGCGCGGATCGGACAACGACGTCGTCCTGGTCGATGGTCGCGTGTCGCGCCATCACGCTCGACTGAGCGGTCGGCGCGGGACGCTCGTCTATACCGACCTCGGCAGCACGAACGGCTCACGGGTGAACGGTTTCGCGGTCCAGGAACTGGTGCTCGGGGTCGGAGACCGGATCGAGCTCGGCGATACCACCATCGTGATCGAGTCCGCGGGGGATGCCAGCTGAATGGACGGCTTCCTGCTGCTCCTGTGGGTCATGCGCCTGGTCTTCCTCGCCCTGCTTTACCTCGTCCTTGCTCGCGTGATGCGGTCGCTCCTGCGCGACCTGCGTGCGGCCGCCCGGGAACCAACCACGTCGCTCGGCCGGCTGATCGTGCTTGAGTCGCCCAGCGGCGAGCCCGCGACCGGGCTGTCCTTTGACCTGGACGCCATCACGACCCTCGGCCGCGATGTCAACAACGCGATCGTGGTCGAGGACCCGTTCGCGTCCTCCGAGCATGCCGTGCTGACCTTTCGGGGCCGGAGCTGGTACGTGGAGGACACGAGCAGCACGAACGGGACGTATCTCAACGGGCGCCGGATCGAGGATGTCGCCGCCATGGGCTACGGCGACGAGATGTCCATCGGCCAAGTTCGACTGCGCCTGGAGCGCGCCCGAACGACATGACCGTCGCACCCGACATCGGGGCGCGACGCGCTCCCTTGGCGCAATCGGCCCGAGCCGGACGGCGGAGGCGCATCCAGCCTCGCGCACGCTGGGGTGAGGCGCGACTCCTGCTCCTGGTGGCCGTTACGTTGCTGGTCGGCAGCATCTCGCTCGGCGCCACGCTGACCGGCGCCTTCGTGCCATACGACGCGCGTGACCTGGCCATCTATCTCGGAGCGCTCCTGGTCGCCCACCTTGCGCAGGTCCTCGCCGGGCGCCGGTCGGATCAGATCCTGCTGCCGGTGATGGGCATGCTTGGCGGAATCTCGCTCCTGCTCATGCAGCGGTTGCCCCAAGGCCTCGTGACGATGAACCTCGGCGCGACCGAGCTCGGTCTTGGCGAAGTCCAGTTGCTGTGGCTCGTCCTTGCGATCGCACTGGCGACGGTCGTCGGTGTCGCCGTGCGTTCGGATCGCTGGCTGCGCCGCTACAAGTACACCTGGGCCGCGCTCGGGATCGGATTGCTCCTGCTGGCGTTCGTGCTCGGCACGGACATCGGCGGATCCCGGTTGAGCGTCCGGATCGGTCCGTTTAGCGGCCAGCCGTCGGAACTGCTCAAGGTCATCCTGGTCGTCTTCCTGGCGGGCTACCTGTCCGAGAACCGATCGCTGCTCATCGAGCAGGACACGCGTGTCGGTCCGCTCCGACTGCCGCCCCTCCCGTACCTCGCCCCGATGGTCGCGATGTGGGCGATCGCGCTGGGCATCGTCGTCATCCAGCGTGACCTCGGGGCGGCGTTGCTCTTCTTCGCCGTCTTCCTTGCCCTGGTGTACGCCGCGACCGGTCGCGTGAGCCTCGTCGTCATCGGCCTCGTCCTGTTCCTCGCGGGGAGTGCCCTGATGGCCGCCCTGTTCGGGCATGTCCGCGCCCGGATCGACGTCTGGCTGGATCCGTTCGGCGATCCACTGGGCGCCGGCTACCAGATCGTCCAGTCGCTGCACGCGTTCGCCAGGGGCGGCCTGCTCGGCGTCGGCCTGGGCAACGGGCTGCCGCTGGTCGGCGGACGGATCCCCATCCCGGAGGTCCATACGGACTTTCCGCTGGCGGCACTGGGTGAGGAGCTCGGGCTCGTGGGGATGGTCGCGATCCTGGCCCTGTACCTGGTGATCGTCCAGCGCGGCCTGCGCATCGGGGCTGCGGCCGCGGATGACTTTCGTGCGATTCTCGCGACGGGCCTGGCGCTCGTCATCGGGGTCCAGGCGTTCATCATCGCCGCCGGCAACCTGAGCGTCCTGCCGCTGACCGGGGTCACGTTGCCGTTGATCAGCTACGGCGGATCGTCACTCCTCGCCAATGCGCTGGTGGTCGGCCTGCTGCTCGCCCTGTCCGACAAGGGAGTCGAGCCGCCGCCACCTCCCGGCCGGCGTGGCTGGCTCAGCCGACTCCCCGGCCGAGGTCGATGATGCAGTCGGGTGCGTCGCGCCGACGCCCGCTGGGACGAACGATCATCCACGTTGCGCTGGTCCTTTCACTCGCGTTCGGGGTCCTGGCCGGCGCGGGCGGGTACTGGGCGGTCTTCCGCGCCCCAGAGCTCGTTCGAGCGCCGGATGACCCGGCCGTCATCGCGGCCGCCAGGACGGTCCCGCGAGGTCGGATCCTGGACCGTGACGGCGTCGTGCTGGCGGACAACGAGAGGGGCCCGAAGGGAGAGCTGCAGCGCGTCTACAAGGGTCGCGCGATCAGCCAGGTCGTTGGCTACGCCTCGAGCCGCTACGGTCGGGCGGGGCTGGAGCTGGCGTTCGACGCGGAACTCTCGGGTCTGGCGAGCGACCCGCTGAACGACGCTCTGCGCAAGTTCGGGGCGGATCCGTACGATCCCCAGGACCTGACCCTGTCCCTGTCGTATGGCCTCCAGAAGGCCGCCATCGCAGCGCTGGGCGATTTTCGAGGGGCCGTCGTCATGCTGGATCCGACGACCGGAGAGGTGCTCGCGCTGGCGTCGACACCGACCTACGACGCTTCCAAGGTCGCTGACCCGGCGACGGCGCGGCAATCATTCGAGGCCCTCCAGGCGGACAAAGGCGAGCCGCTCCTGCCGCGGGCGACGCTGGGTCGCTACGTGCCGGGTTCCGTGTTCAAGATCGTGACCGCCATCGCGGGGCTGGGCTCGGGCGCGATCACGCCGGCCACGACGTACAAGGAGCAGCCGGGCGCGGAGAAGAACGGCCTGCTGGTGGACGGCTTTCGAGTCCGGGATGGGCACCACGTCACTACGCGGTCCAAGGCGCTCGACTTCATCGAGGCGACGGAGGCGTCGTGCAACATCTGGTTCGCCCTGACGGGCCTGCAGATCGGTGGCAAGGAGTTCGTGGACTATGCCGGGCGACTCGGGTTCGGGGCACCGCTTCCGTTCGACCTGCCGACGGCGATCTCGCAGGTCACGGGAGGCAGCGGATCTGCGCCGGGCGGATTCAAGGACGATGTCGAGCTGGCCAACGCCGCGTACGGCCAGGCGGAGACCTTCGTCACGCCCCTTCAGATGGCCCTCGTGGCGAGCGTCGTGGCAAACGGTGGGGAGTTGCTGCGGCCGCGTCTCGTGACCGCATTCGCCGGCAAGGCGGGCAAGCGCGAGGTCGGGCCTGAGACGCTGCGCCGGGTGATCGATGCCCAGGCGGCATCGTCGATCATGGAGGCGATGGTGGCGGCGGTGGAGGGTGACCTGGGGCGCCGGTTCACGGCCGGTTCCAAGGTCCGTGGGGTCACCACGGCGGGCAAATCCGGAACGGCCGAGCTGGGCGGAACGGGCGAGCCGCACTCGTGGTTCATCGGCTTCGCCCCGGCCGATGCGCCCAAGGTGGCCATCGCGGTCGTCGTGGAACAGGGTGGTCGCGGCGCCGAGATCGCGTCGCCCATCGCCGGCGACCTCATGACACGCTACCTGGCAGCGAACCCGTGATCGACGACCGACAGGACGGGTCGGGCGACGTCGGCGGCCCGACGGCCACTGGCGGCCCGACGCCCACCACTGGCTCGGGACCCGAAGACTGGACGCCCGACGACATGGCGGACACCGGCGCAATGGGCTCCAACGGTTCGGGCAGCGCAGACGGTCCGGCGCGAGGACCGCGGCCCATGATCGAGCGGTTGGGGTTGGCTGGCGTCGCCGCGGTCCTTGCCGCCCTGTTCGGCGGGATCGGGCTGGCCGCCTGGTCGGGCGACGAGCCGTTCCTGGCCGTGATGGGCGGGATCGGTTGCCTGATGACGGCGTGGGTCGGTGGCATGACCCTGTTCCGAGGATGAGTGGATGACACGTTGTGGCGATGCGATCGAACGAGGCCTTCTCGCCGCGTTTGTGCGGTGATTCACCGGGAACGCGCTGTGATTCACCCGGTTGGCGCCACCACCGTTCCAACGGACCGCCGAACCCGAGCTCAGCCGCGTTGGAACGCTGTTGGCGCCAAGCGGTCCAACGGGCGCCAAGCCGCGTGCAAGCGGCCACCGGGTGCGTTCAAATGACCCACCCCACGACGTGATCCGCGCGTCAACAAGGCCCGCCTGAGAACCATCCATGCGCAACCGGCGTACTATCGGGTGACGCCACACGTCCCCCAGGTGGCACGTCGAACCCCCGACCGCCCGACCCCGGCGACCGTCACCGCCGCCGAACCCCGCGAGAGAGGCCGATGAGCAAGATCCAGGAGACCGGCGACAAGGTTCTCGCCAATGTCGAGCGCGTGATCGTGGGCAAGCATCACGAAGTCCGGCTCGCGCTGGTCGCGCTGCTGTGTCGAGGCCATCTGCTGATCGAGGACGTGCCGGGCACGGGCAAGACGGTCCTCGCCAAGGCCATCGCGCGCAGCCTCGGTTGCTCGTTCCGGCGGATCCAGTTCACCCCGGACCTGCTTCCGTCCGACGTGTCCGGGCTATCCATCTACAACCAGAAGACCCAGGAGTTCGAATTCCGCCCGGGCCCCATCTTCAGCCAGGTCGTGCTGTCGGACGAGATCAATCGGGCGACACCCAAGACCCAGTCCGCCCTGCTCGAGTCGATGGAGGAGCGCCAGGCGACGATCGACGGCGTGACCTACCCGATGCCCGATCCATTCCTCGTCATCGCCACGCAGAACCCGATCGAATACGAAGGCACGTTCGCCCTGCCGGAAGCCCAGCTCGACCGATTCATGCTGCGCATCCGCCTCGGCTACCCGCAGCCGATCGAGGAGATCGTCATCCTCGACGAGCAGAAGCGCAGCCACCCACTGGAAGACCTGGAGGAGGTCCTCGGCGTGGACGAACTGCGCGGGCTCCAGGATGCGGTCCGCGAGATCTACGTCGACTCGACCGTGTCCGAATACATCGTGCGTGTCGTGGGTGCCACCCGGACCCATCCGGACGTCTACCTCGGGGCGTCGCCCCGTGGATCGATCGCGCTCTATCGGGCCGGTCAGGCCCTGGCCGGGCTGCTGGGCCGGGACTACGTCATCCCCGACGACATCAAGGCCCTCTCCGAGCCCGCCCTGGCCCACCGCCTGATCATCAAGACGAGTTCATCGATCCACGACGTGCAGGCGGGCCAGGTCGTGCGCGAGATCCTCGAGTCCACTCCCGTCGAAGGGATCCGGCCGACGGGCGGCTCGACCAGCAGCCCGATGGAGCGCCGTGCCGCGACCGCCGGCGCGTCGAACGCGGGCACCTCCTGAGCCCATGCGACTGCGCGAGTTGACAGAGGGTCCCGCTTGATCCGACGACTCCAGGCCCTGGCGATCAGCTCGGTCCTGGTCGTGGCTGCGTTCTCCACCGGGCGGCCGTTGCTGTTCTACCTCGTTTACCTGGGCCTCCTGGTGGTCGGCGGCTCGTATGTGCTCGTCCGGTCGGGCCTGTCCGATCTCGAGGCCGGCTACGCCGTCAGCCAGCTCCATGGCCATGTCGGGGATCGGATGCGGGTGACCTACACCTTGCGCAACGGCAGCCGTCTGCCCAAGCCCTGGCTGGAGCTCCACAACCCGACGACGATGCCCGGCGGCCTGCCCGGGCGGGCATTGAACCTCCGTGGACGAGCCGAGCGTTCCTGGCTCATCCGGGTCCCACTCACCCGACGCGGACAGTTCCGGATCGAGCCGCTGCACATCCGGACGGCCGACCCGTTCGGGTTCTTCGAGGCGGCGGCAACCGTCGGTCAGGCCGTCAGCGTCGTCGTCTATCCGCGGCTCGAGGCGCTGCCCGCCTGGCGCCTGCCGTCGGCAAGCCTGGAGGGGAGCCACAGCGCGGCCGTCCGGACCCTCCAGACGACGCCGCTGGCCACGAGCGTTCGGCCTTACGCGCCCGGCGACAGCATGAACCGGATCCACTGGCGATCGACCGCCCGGCATGGCGAGATCCAAGTCAAGGAGTTCGACCTGGAGCAGACCGCCGACGCGTGGATCATCGTGGACCTTGAGCGTGGCATCCAGGCGGGCCAGGGCGACGAGTCCACGACCGAGGCCGCCGTCCGCGCCGCGGCGGCGATCGCGGACAAGGCGCTGGCCGAGAACCGGGCCGTGGGCATGACTGTCAATGGCGCGCGCACGGCCTTCCTGCCGGCCGATCGTGGCGGCCGCCAGCACCTGAAGGTGATGCAGCTTCTTGCGGCTGTCGAGGCGGATTCGAACACGCCCCTCGTCGAGACGTTGCTTGCTTCGGTCGGGCGGCTGCGACGTGGGATGACCGCGGTCGTGATCACCGCCTCGCTCGACTCGGCCTGGGTCCGTCCGCTCGCGGCGCTCCGGGCGCGCGGCGTGTCATGCGTCGTGGTGACCCTTGATGCCGAGGCCTACCGACGGACCGAGGCAGAGATGCGCGAGCAGTCGACAGGCGAGAGCCCCGCCCCCGTCGACACCGAGGCCCTGGAGGTCACGGCGAAGCGCGGGCGAGCCCTGCGCCACGCCCTGGCGGAGTACGAACTGAAGGTCTACTCGATCACCCCGGGACGGCCGCTCGGCGAGATGCTGGCCGGATGAATCGACGTCGTTTTCGCCTGGCGCCGCAGGAAGGCTGGCTGAGCCTTGGTCTGGTCGGCCTGTTGTGCGTGACGCTGGCGTGGTCCCTCGATGACGCGCAGCTCGTCCTCGGCCGGGCCGGCCTGACGGACTTCCTGCAGTGGACGTCGATCGGCGGCGTGCTGGCCGGCTTCCTGGGCCCCAAGGTCGGTTGGGGTCGCTGGAAGACGTTCTTCATCGGGTCCGTCTTCGCGGCGCTCGTCACCCCGCTCATCGTGGGCAGCGTCCTGCTGCCCGAGACCTCCTCTTTCGGGGCCTGGTTCGAGGCCACGGCCGCCGCCGGGGTCGCCGCGTGGAACGACCTGATCGTGATGGGTCGCCTGTCCACGGCCCAGTACGGCCACCATCTGCTCGTCTTCGGTCTCTTCGTGTGGGCATCGTCGATGTTCGCGAGCTTCGCCGTCTTCGGCCATCGCCGCCCGCTGAGCGGGGTCGTCCTGATCGGCGCGTTGCTGATCGTGAACATGTCGCTGACCATCCGCGACCAACTGCCCTACCTCGTCCTGTTCTCGCTGGCGGCGCTCTTCCTGCTCATCCGATCGCACACCTTCGATGAGCAGTCGGACTGGGTTCGCAGGCGAGTCGGCGATCCATCCGCCATGTCCGGGATGTACCTCCGCGGCGGCACGATCTTCATCGGTCTGGCGGTGCTCGGCTCCTTGCTCCTCACGAACGTCGCGGCGTCGGACCCGCTGGCCGGCGTCTGGACGGATGCCAGCGTTC
>JACCVB010000199.1 GCA_013698385.1 Chloroflexota bacterium | reverse complement strand
ACCGCGGACGTCAACCCAGGTCACGCTGCACGTTGAGCACGTCCTTGAGGTTCTCGATCCGACTCATGACCCGGGCCAGCTGGGAGACGGACTGGACCTGGAGGGTGGCCGTCACGACGGCCGTGTGGTCCGGCGTGACCCCGACGTGCGCGGCGAGGATATTGACCTTGTTCTCGGCCACGACCTGGGTGATGTCACTCAACAGCCCGGTCCGGTCGTAGGCCTCCACCCGGATGGCGATCGGATAGGTCTGCGTCGCCTCGGCCTCCCACTCGACCTCGACCAGCCGGCTGACCTCCCGTTCATGGGCCACCGTCGGGCAGCTCTGGAGGTGGACGGTCACGCCCTTGCCGCGGGTGATGAAGCCCGCGATCGGGTCACCCGGGATGGGATGGCAGCACTTTGCGAATCGGACCAGCAGGTCGCCGACGCCCTTGACCCTGACGCCACCGGTCCGGGCGATCGCCTGGGGCGGAGCGACCGTGGGAAGCTGGCTCTGGCCGTCGTCGACGACCCCGAGGCGCATGACCACGGCCTGCGGACCGACCGCTCCGTAGCCGATGGCCGCGTAGAAATCATCCGCGCCCTCGTAGTTGAACTGGCGTGCCACCTCGCCGATGCGATCGACCCCGACGGCCGCGATCGAGGTCCGGGCCAGGCGGCGCAGCTCCCGCTCCAGTGACTCGCGACCGTGGACGATGTTCTCGTCGCGGTCCTTGCGCTTGAACCATTGCCGGATCTTCTCGCGGGCGTGACTCGTCCGGACCACGTTCAGCCAGTCTCGCGAGGGCCCATGGTCCGCCTTGGTCGTGACGATCTCGACGATGTCGCCGTTCTTCAGCCGGGAGTCCAGTGGGACGAGCCGGTTATTGACCTTGGACCCGATCGTCCGATGCCCGACGTCCGTGTGGATGCGATAGGCGAAGTCGAGCGCCGTTGCGCCCGCAGGCAGGTCCTTGATATCGCCCTTGGGCGTGAACACGAACACCTGGTCCTGGAAGATGTCGAGCTTGATGCCTTCCACGAATTCGGTCGCGTCGGACTCGGACACGTCCCGTTGCCAGTCCATCAGCTGGCGCAGCCAGGCGAGCTTGGCGTCGTACTCGCGGTCGGACTTCGTGCCCTCCTTGTAGCGCCAGTGGGCGGCGATGCCGACTTCACTCACCTGGTGCATCTGGTGGGTGCGGATCTGGATCTCGAGGGGCTTGCCGTCGATCGCGATAACCGCCGTATGCAGGGACTGGTAGAGGTTGTTCTTGGGCACGGCGATGTAGTCGTCGAACTGCCCTGGGATCGGTCGCCAGATCGAATGCACGATGCCGAGTGCGGCGTAACAGTCGCGCACGTCATCGACCAGCAGGCGGATGGCGTAGACGTCGTAGATCTCGCCGAACTCCGCGCTCTTGCGCTGCATCTTCTTCCAGATGCTGTAGATATGTTTCGGTCGCCCCTGGAGGTCGGCCTCGATGCCGGCGGCCTCGAGCTTCGGTCGCAACTCGGCGATCGCGCGATCGATGTAACTCTCTCTGCCCTTGCGCCGCGTGTCGAGCAGCTTGGCCAGCTCCCGGAAGCGCTCGGGGTCGAGGACCTTGAAGGCCAGGTCCTCCAGTTCCCATTTCATCTGCCAGATCCCGAGCCGCTCCGCGAGCGGGGCGTAGATCTCCATCGTCTGGTGGGCGATGCGCACCTGCTTTTCCGATGGAAGGCCGTACAGGGTGCGCATGTTGTGGAGTCGATCGGCCAGCTTGATGAGCACGACCCGGATGTCCTGGGCCATGGCGAGGAGCATCTTGCGGATGTTCTCCGCCTGTTGCTGCTCGTGGCTGTGCGTGCTGAACTTGGACAGCTTGGTCACCCCGTCCACGAGCTGGGCGACTTCACTGCCGAAACGCTCCTCGACATCGGTCAGGCTGTATTCGGTGTCCTCGGGGACGTCGTGCAGGAGCGCTGCCTGGATGGCGACCGGGTCGATCCCGAGATCGGCCAGGATCTGGGCGGAAGCGATGGGATGGACGACGTACGGCTCCCCGGTCGCCCGGCGCTGGGCCGCATGCGCCTCGACGGCGAGATCGAAGGCACGATCCACGGCATCCAGGTCAGCCGCGAGGTGGTGCTCCGCGATGGACGCCTGCAGGGCGGTTCGCAGGACCTCCAGATCGGGATCGCCGCCGGCAGGGCCGCGCACGATCGCCGGCGCCCGGCGCGGGCCGCGCCGAGGGGCAGGGTCCTTGCTCGCGACAGCGGCGGTCTTGGATCGAGGGGTCGTGCTGGCCATGCTGATCAAGGATAGCCCCCTCCGTCCCCTGAGCTCAGGGACACCTGTGCTCAGGGGCGCCCGTTCTCAGTGGCGCGTGATCCGGATGTCGTCGACCGCCGCTTCGAGCAGGTTGCCGTTCGCGCCGTCCCGGGCAGACAGCCGGATCCGGATCGTGCTGCCCGCCCAGCGGTCCATAAGGGCGGATCCGCTCAGCCAGGCCGCATCGCGATCCACGGCCGCGCCGCGGACTTCGAAGACGTTGGTGGCCGTGCCGTCCGCGGCAACGACCTCGACGCGCAACCAGTCGGCGTTGGACGACGCCGCACTGTGGGCGAAGGCGTAGCGGAAGGTGAGCCGTTGACCGGTCCCGGCCGGCAACCGGATCAACGGGCTGCGGGTCGTCGTCGTGCCGCCGTCCAGGTCGTTGCTGCCGGCGCTCGCTCCGGCGCTGGCCCCCGTGACATACGCCCGGATGCCCGAGGGTGTCGTGCCCAGCTGCTTGGGCCCATTCAAGGACGTCGCGGCCGGGTTGCTTCGACTCCAGCGGCCACCGGTCGCGGTGTCCGTGCCATCGGCATCCACCTGCCAGCCACGGGCGACCTCGAGGTCGTCATCGAAGGCGCCACAGCGACTGGTCGCCTTGCCGATCGGACCGTACGGGCAGGCCGCCTGTTCGAGCAGGTCCAGGACGGCGGTCTTGTTGCGACCGGTCTCGGACGCGATGGATCCGTCGCTGGGGTAGGCCGGGCTGTCCGGCGACAGCTCGATGGTGAAGGAGAAGATCCGGTACCGGCCGTACAGCCAGTCGCGCGACGTCCCGGCCGAGATGTACAGGTCGCTCGCCTGGATCGCGCGGTAGCCGTTCCGGGCGGCCATCCGGTCGGCCAGGGACACGAAGGCGGCGTGATCGTCGCGAGTCATGTCCATGGGGATATCCGTGAGCGTGTAGCCGTAGGGATACATGACCAGCCGGCCGGTCGTGTGGAAGCTGACGGAGGCGCGGATCTGCTGGCGCCCGCCGACGACCCGGCTGCGTACGAAGTCCGCGAACGCGCTTGACTCCGGTGCGGAGAAGGCGCTGGGCCCACGGAACCGGTTGCTCGACGGACTGGCGCTCGAGCCGCCGCAGCAGCCCCAGCGGTAGTCGTAGTTGCGGTTGAGATCCGTGCCGATGGCGCTCGAGCCGGGCGTGGGCTGGCGGTTCTTGCGCCAGTATCGATAGTCGCCCGTGCCCGCGATGTCGTACGTCGCGCCATCGGGGTTGAGGGCGAACACGATGAAGATCTCGCGACCGTTCACGATGTTCGTGATCCGCTGATCGTTCCCGTAGCCGTCGGTCAACCAGTGCAGGATCGCAAGGGTCATCTCGAGACCCATCCCCTCGTCCGCGTGGTGCAGCCCATCGAAGACGACTTCGGGCTCGGCCTCGTCGGTCGCCACACGGTCAGAGATCTTGACCGCCCAGAGATCCCGGCCCTCGTAGCTCTTGCCGATGGAGAACCGCCGGACGATGTCCGGATACGCGGCCGCGACGGTGGCGACCTCCGCCGACATCTCGGTATACGTGTGGAAGCCGGTCTCGCCGGGCGGGAACTCGGGCTCGGCGGCGCGGGCGGTGGCGCCGCCACCGGGCAGGAGGGTCAGGCTGGCGAGCGCGATCGCAGCGAGGACGGATCGGATGGACATGCCGACCATGGTGTGGCCCGGGGTCGTCCCCGTCGATGGGGCGGTCGTCCGGGTCAACCGGAGTACCCGAGGCCGGCCAGGACGGCCAGCGCGGTCGCCCGCTCGTCCCATGGCTCGTCCCCGTCCGGACCGGCGATCGAGCGTTCGTGACCCTTGCCGGCAAGCAGCACGACGTCCCCGGGCCGTGCGGCCTCGATGGCGGCTTCGATCGCGGCGCGTCGATCCGCGATGAGCAGCAGGTCGTGGCCACGTCGCCGACCGCTCGATTCGGCGCCACGGGCGATCTCGTCGAGGATGGCCTCGCGATCCTCGGCGCGGGGGTCCTCATCGGCCAGCACGACGAGCCGGCAGCGCTCGCCCGCGATCCGGCCCATCAGCGGGCGCTTGGCCGTGTCCCGCTCGCCCGCCGAACCAAAGACGGCGATGATCCCGCCACCGCGTGCCGCCGCCTGGGGGGCAAGGAGATCGAGCACCGTCCCGAGCGAGACCGGGCTGTGGGCGAAGTCCACGATGACCTCGAAGGGCTGTCCGGCAGCGACTCGTTCCATCCGGCCGGGCACGCGTTCGAGGCCGGCCAGGCCGTCACGCACGGCCACAGGGTCAAGCGCCAACGCCTCCCCGAGGGCGACCACGGCGAGCGCGTTGAGGGCGTTGAACCGCCCGGGCAGCTTGAGCTCCAGTCGGGAAGCGCCCGATGGGGCGACGACGTCGACCCGGACCCCCGTCGCGCTCTCCGCGATGTGGTTGGCATGGACGTCCGCCGCCGGCTGCGTCCCGTAGGTCACGACGCGCGCTCGAGCGTCACGGGCGACGCCGATGAACCGGCCCGCCGAGGGGTCGTCCAGGTTGACGATCGCGGCGGGCTGCACGGCGAGCGTCGTCCGCTTCGGATCCGCCGCGCGAAGACGCTGGAAGAGCGACAGCTTGGCGTCCCGATATGCCTCCCACGTGCCGTGCAGCTCGAGGTGCTCATGGGTCACGTTGGTCAGGACCGCGATGTCGTATTGGATCGACCCGACGCGTTCCAGGGCCAGGCCATGGGACGTCGTCTCGATGACCGCGACCTCGTCGCCGCCGTCCGCCATCGCTCGCAATTCGGCCTGGAGTTCGGGAGCCTCCGGGGTCGTCGCGTGCTCGTCGTGATCCGTGGTTCGCCCGCCCACCCTGGTGGCGATCGTGCCCAGCATGCCCGTCGGGTGGCCCGCCGCCTCGAGCGCCGCCACCGCCAGGTACGACGTCGTCGTCTTGCCGTCCGTCCCGGTGATGCCGACCACGGTCAGCTCCGCGGATGGGTCACCGAACCACCAGGCAGCGGCGCTGGCGAGGGCCGGACGGGTCGCGTCCACGACGACCTGGGGGATCGCCAGGTCCGGCAGCGGTCGCTCGACGATCAGCCCGGCTGCTCCCCGGCCGATCGCCGCGGCCGCGAAATCGTGCCCGTCAGCGCGAGCCCCGGGGATCGCCACGAACAGGCCTCCGGGCACGACCGCGCGCGAGTCGTGGGTCACGCCGCGGACGGCGATGCCGGTGAGGGCCGCGGCGCCGACCGGACGACCGTCCAGGCGCGTACCCCGCAACCGGCCTTCAGCGCTCAGCCGGTCGATGAGGCCTCCGAGCGGACGAGCGCCGGTCATCGCGGGAGCAGCCGGGCCAATCGCGCGCTGACCCGACCGACCCGGCCCCGCCACGGCCGGATGACCCGTTCGTGCGCTCCGCTCATCTCCACCCAACTCGCCCCGAACGAGCGCTTGTGCTCGTACAGCCCCGCCATCGGGTCACCCTCGCCGGGCTCCCGATGGTCCGGGCCGATGTCCACTCCGCCCAGGTCCATCTCGCGCCGTCCCTCGCGCAGGGCGAGCTGGATGGCCCGCCAGCGGAGCAGGTGCATGGCCCCCGGGTGCTCCTGGCGGGCACTCGGGGCATCGGCGGAATGGACCGTCGAGAGTCGATCGCCGTGGCGGTACAGGATGAGTCCGCCGATGAGCGCTGCGGCCTCATGTGCCTCGAGGTAGACGAGATGGCCCGCGTCATGGGCGAGTCGCCACCACGGCACGAAGGCGGCGCGCGGTCCGAACCGGAAGCCACGTCGATCGCCGGTCCCTTCGAGCAGCGTGTAGAACGCGTCGAGTGCCTCATCGATCGGGCGGGCTGGAGGTGCGAACGGCCGGGCGTCGTCGCCGGCGTCCGGACCATCCTCGCCGGACCAGCCCGCCGTGTCATGACGGGCGACCTGCAGGTCGGTCTTCTCCGCCGCCTTGATCCGCTGGCGGGTCGACTTGCCGATCGCGGCGCGGACCGTCTCCTCGTCCGCATCGGCCGGGAGCGGCTGGGAGATCCGGTGGCGTGATGGCTGGATCTCCGGGATGGCGTGAAAGCCGCGCGCCCGGAGCAGCGTTCCGTAGCCGGTCTCGGCTTCGACCTCCGCGTCCGTGGCGACGACGTCCGCTCCGTGGCTGGCCAGCCAGTCGGTCATCGCGGCCACGCGCTCGGCGAGGCGCTCGGGTGTGGCGCCGGCCGCGACCGGTCCTCGCGGCAGATAGGCGCTCGAACCGCCGATCCAGGGCCACGGTCGGGTCAGGGCGAGCGCGGCTGCGCCATCGGCGTCGTCGATCAAGTGCACGGCGTCCCAGCCGGAACGCGATCGATGCTCGGCCCAGGCCAGCGACTGGTAGACGTGGCCACCTGGCGGATCGACCGTGCGGGAATCCCAGTCGGCGAGTTCTTCCGGGGTGGCGAGGCGGACGGTCATTCCCCGCCTCCGAAGGCCGCGGCGGTCGCGCCTCCGGCCAGTCCGTGGCGACGTCGCGCCCACCACGTCCGGGCCGCCACGGCGTTCTCGTAGGCCGCTCGCCCGAGCGCATCGAGGGTAAGGTCCCAGGCACCGATATAGCGAACCTCGCGACCACCGAATCCGGTCTTGAAGTGGGCGATCCCGCCCGTCGCAAGACCCCACAGGTCGTAGCTCGTCGCGCCCTGTTCTCGCGAACTGCGGATGGCTTCCCACTTGAGCAGGTAGTTGGCCCGGGTCTCGGCACCCATCTGGGTCATGCCCCCGTACGGTTCCACGACCCTCGTGCCCGCCCTGACCAGAAAGAGCGTCGCGACGGGCTCGCCGTCGGCGGTCTGGGCGAACAGCAGCCGGGCCCGGCCATCCGGTCGGTAGGCTTCCCAGACATCGCGGTAGGCGCTCTCGGTCCGGATGAGGAACCCGGCCCGATCCGCAGTCTCGCGATAGATCCGGTAGAACTCGCCCAGGCGGTCCCCTTCGGCATCGACGACGGTGACCCCGGCCGTCCGGGCCTTGTTGACGTACTGCCGCCATTTCTTCCGCAACGCGCCATAGAGCGCGTCCTCGTCCGGCCTGAGATCGATCATCCGCGTGGACGCGGGCTGGATCGGCGGAGCGGGTCGCCAGCCGAGGTCGGCCAGGGCTCGGCGCAGCGATCCCTCGGGATCAAGCGGTCCGTCGACTTCGACCTCGGGGTCGATCCGAACGTGCGAGACCCGGCCCGACCGCTGCGGCAACGTACGCCGGATCTCGTCCGTCAGCGAGGCCAGCGTCGACCCGGTCCACCCCCGCGCAACGGGGCCGCGTGGGGCATACGCGAAGCCCCAGGGCAGCGGTCGCGGTCGCCGGATGAGGATCTGTGTTCCGATGCGGGGCCCGTGCGCGTCGTTGACGAGCAGCCGCTGGACGGACCAGCCATTGACCGCCTTGACCCGGGACCAGCCGGAGAGTTGAAGGTAGGAGCCGGGATCGCTCGACTCGACGAACGCGTCCCATGCCGCCGTCACGACCGGCGGGGCCGGCGGCACGCGTCGATCATGAGCCCGACGATAGAGCCCATCTCGTCGATCCGCAACACGAGCGCCATCGCCCCAGCCACGAGCGCCCAGGCCACGGTGACGACGACCATCCGGGCGAGCAGCATGACCCTGGGGATCGGACCGCCGAGCCCGCCGCCAAGCACTCCGTCGAGCGCGCCGGACAGGACGGCCGCGGCCAGCGAGGCCACGACAGCAACGAGCAGCGCCCGCGCGGCCAGGCTGGCGACCGGTCGCAGGGCCAGTCCCGGGACCCGTCGCACCAGGAGGACGAACAGGACCGCGGTCTCCACCCATGCGGCCACCGCGATGGCCAGGCCGAGACCCGGCAGTCCCAGCGGCCGGGCCAGCACGATCCCCAGGGTCGTGTTCACGACGACGGCGAGGACCGCCGCAAGGACCGGCGTGCGGGTGTCCTGGCGGGCGTAGAAGG
>JACCVB010000348.1 GCA_013698385.1 Chloroflexota bacterium | reverse complement strand
TCATCTCGCGCGAGCCGCTGACCGAACTCATGCCGCTCCAGAAGGCGACCAACTCGGACTCGCTCATGACCCAGTACGAGATGCACGCGATCGAGGCGCTGGGCCTGCTCAAGTTCGACTTCCTGGGTCTGTCCAACCTGACGATCCTGCGCCAGGCGGTCGATCTCGTGCGGGAGAACCGCGGCGTCACGATCGACCTCGACACGATCCCGCTGGACGACCCGGCCACATTCGAGTTGCTGGCCTCGGGCGAGACGACCGGCATCTTCCAGCTCGAGTCGGCCGGCATGCGCCGCTACATCCGGGAGCTCCGACCGACCTCGGTCCTCGACCTCGCGGCGATGGTCGCGCTCTACCGCCCGGGCCCGATGGACAACATCCCGGCCTACATCCGGCGCAAGCACGGCCAGGAGCCGGTCACCTATCTCCACCCGCTCCTGGAGCCGTACCTCGCCAAGACCTACGGGATCTTCGTCTACCAAGAGGACATCATGGCCGCGGCCATGGGCCTCGGCGGGTTCACCGGTCCGGAGGCGGACACTCTCGGCTACGCGATCCGCAAGAAGAAGTCGAGCGTCCTGCGCGCCCAGAAGGAGAAGTTCGTCCGCCAGGCCGGCGAGCGCGGCGTCGAGCCCAAGGTCATCGACGCCGTCTTCAAGGCCTTCGAACCGTTCGAGCGCTACGGATTCAACAAAGCGCACGCGACCTGCTACGGCCTGATCGCCTACCAGACCGCGTATCTCAAGGCCAATCACACGGTCGACTACATGACGGCCGTCCTGACCGCGTTCCGGGCGAATGAGGAAAAGGTCGCGGCGGCCGTGGCGGAATGTCGCCGGATGGGCATCGAGGTCATGCCGCCCGACGTCCATCGCAGCCACCTGGAGTTCACGGTCGAAGGCGATTCGATTCGGTTCGGGCTGCTCGCCGTGAAGAACGTCGGCCAGGGCGCCATCGAATCGATCATCGCGGCGCGCGCCGCCAACGGCGACTTCCGGTCCCTGACCGACTTCTGCACGCAGGTCGACCTGCGCCTGGCGAACCGCAAGGTCCTCGAGGCGCTGATCAAGGTCGGGGCGCTGTCGCCGTTCGGCCACCCGGCGCAGCTCCTGCTCGGCCTGGACGATGCGATCGGCGCAGCGCAGGCGACGCAGCGCGATCGGATCAGCGGCCAGACCTCGTTGTTCGACCTTGGCGCCTCGGAGTCCGTGGCCCTCGAGCGGCCGTTGCCGCCCGCGACGGAGGTGCCGGTCCGCGAGCGCCTTCGCTGGGAGAAGGAGCTGCTGGGTCTGTACCTCTCGGAACACCCGATGGGTGAGGTCGCGGACCAGGTCGGGCGATTCGTGAATGCGTACTCTGGCGACCTCAAGGACGAGGCACTGGACGGGCAGCGGGTCGTCGTGGGTGGGATCGTGACCGGCATCCGGACGGTCATCACGAAGAAGCAGGAGGCGATGGCGATCGCCACGATGGAGGACCTCCAGGGTTCGATCGAGGTGGTGGTCTTCCCGCGCCTGTACGAGACGACGCGAGCCACCTGGCGAGATGGCTCGATCCTGCTGGTCGCGGGACGGGTGGATCACAAGGGCGAAGAGGTCTCGCTCCTGGCCGATCTCGCCGTGGACTGGGATGAGGCCGCTGCCAGTGGACCGGAGGCGTTCGCCCGAAAGGTCGCCGCCGGGGAACGCTCACCCGGAAGGAACGGGGGTCCTCGACGGCAGCCGGTCGCGGTCGGGCCGGGCGCGGCGACCGTCGCCGTCGGCTTGTCCGTGGGTCCCTCGGTCTCGCCACGTCGCGACGCCGGCGACCCGTCGCCGCCGGAGCTCCCGCCCGACGCGATGCTCCGCATCCAGCCCCTGGACCCGATCTCGACCGATCTCGGGCCGGCGGGCGCCGAGATCGTCGAGGAGGGCGACCTGCACGAGGCTCCGGCCGTGCCGGACGAGGCGCGCGCCCGGCTCGTGGCCGACGCCACAGCCGATGCGCCGGTGGCTGCGGGCCCGGAGGCTGTCCTGCACGTTCGCTTCGAAGGTACCGCGG
>JACCVB010000282.1 GCA_013698385.1 Chloroflexota bacterium | reverse complement strand
ACCGCCGCTGATCCCACCCATGCAGGTCAGGTCGACCCGGACCACGTCCACCGCGCCGGCATCGATCAGTGCCTGCGGGTAGTAGATCCCACCTTGTTCGTCGCCCATCGCGATGGGCACGTCGACCAGATCGCGCAACGCCCGCAGCTGACGAGCATCGCCCGGCGGGAAGACATCCTCGAACCAGGCCAGCCCCACATCCGGCATGGCCTCGATGAGGGCCGCCGCCGGCTCGACCTCGTCGTAGACCCAGGCCGCGTCCAGGCCGAGCCAGGCGTCGGGTGCCGCCGCCCGCGCCGCCCGAAGTCGGGCCACGGTCCGTTCCGGCGTGGCCGCGATGGGCGCCTTGAAGCGGCGCCAGCCCGCGGCCACGAGTTCGGCCGTCTGTGCGCCGACCTCGTCCGGGCCCATGGTGCCCGGCGGATACCCGATGATCGCGGTGGCGGGCATCGGTCGGTGCCAGCCGCCGAGCAGATCGGCGACCGAACGATCGGCCAGCTTGCCAGCAGCGTCCCAGCAGGCCAGGTCCACGATGGACAGGGCGCGCAGCCCGATCCCGGCGGCGTGCGACGCGAGGCTTCTCCGCCACGCCAGGGTGAAGGTCCGTTCGCGATCGGCCACGGCGCTGCCGACATAGATCCCGGCGATCATCTTGCGGATCTGCTCGGCCACGGCCCCGTCGCGGGTGAGGGTATAGCTGAAGCCATCGATGCCGGCGTCGGTGCGGACCCGGACCAGCGCGAACTCCCGACTGCGCATGACCCAGTCGCCGAAGATGACCGGGGCCGGCAGCTGGGCCTGGATGGTCATCGCATCGACCGCCGTGATGTTCCCAGCGGCGGTCATCTCAGGCCTCACCGGCGGGGGTGCTGGCCCCAGCGCTCGTCGCCCAGGCGCCCTGAGCCATGAAACCACCGTCGACGTTGAGCGCCTCTCCGGTGATGAAGCTGGCCGCGTCACTGGCCAGGAACAGGACCGCGGCGGCGATGTCCGCCGGCGTACCGACCCGACCCAGCGGGTGGGCCGCCCCGTAGCGGCGGACGTTGGCGTCCTCGTCGCCGGGCTCGGCCCGGGCCAGCGCGCGGACCAGGTCCGAATCGATGGTGCCCGGGCAGATCGCCACCACCCTGATGCCCTCCGGCGCGTAGTCGAGGGCCATGTTCCGGGTGAGGGACAGGATCGCCCCCTTGCTCGCTGCATAGGCCGGCACCTTGGGCATCGACTGGAGGCCCTGCACGCTGGCCATGTTGACCACGACCCCGCCGCCGGCCCGGCGGATCTCCGGCAGGGCGAATTTGGACATCAGGAAGACGCCCTTTAGGTTGATCCCGATGATCGTGTCCCAGTGCTCCTCGGGCATGTCCTCGAGTCGGTCGTACCAGCCCAGCGGCATGATCCCCGCGTTGTTGACCAGGATGTCCAGCCGCCCGAACGCCGCCAGCGTGCCATCGACCATCCGCCGGGCATCGACCGCCGAGCTCACGTCGCCCACGACCGCGACCGCGCGTCCGTCCGGTGCCTCCGCGGCGCGCGCCGCAGCGCCGTCAGTGTCGATGTCCGCGACCGCCACCCGGGCACCCGCCGCCAGGAAGGCGGCCACGATCCCGGCCCCGATGCCATGCGCGCCGCCGGTGACCAGCGCGACCCGGCCCTCGAAGTCGTTCGCCATGTCCGTGTCGACCTCCCATGCACAAGAATCGCCAACCGTCCGTCCAAAACGGGTTCGCTGTGGACGAAACCATCGATTGTCCCGCAGGATACGCCGTCTAGCCCCACACGAGCCAGCCCACTGCGCCGGCTCGAGCCCACCCAGAAAGGACCCGCTAGCATCCGCCGATGACGACCACCTCGCGGGCACTCCCCGACCTGGCTGCGGCGATCGCCGGCGGCGACCGACGACGGCTCGCCGTGCGCGCCGCTCTGACCGGCCGGCGGGCCGACCTGCCGCTGCGCTACTGGCGCCAGCAGGCGCACCTGACCACGCCGGCCGCGGACGCGTCGATGGC
>JACCVB010000272.1 GCA_013698385.1 Chloroflexota bacterium | reverse complement strand
GCGTCGTTCGCTTCGAGCGCCCCGGGCGCGATCGGGGCGTCGGCCGAGGCCCCGGCAGAGCCGATCGTCGCGCACGCCCCACCCGTGGACCGGCGTGCCTACCGCCCGATCGCGATCTCCGTGGGCGGCGAGTCCGTGACGATCCGGACGGGCTCCGTGGCGATCGCGGCCATCACCTCCTGCACGAACACCTCCAACCCGACGGTCATGGTCGGGGCTGGATTGCTCGCCCGCAACGCGGTCGCGCGCGGCCTGCGCGTGAGCCCCACGGTCAAGACGTCACTCGCGCCCGGTTCACGCGCGGTCACGGGCTACCTCGAGGCGGCCGGGCTGATGACGCCACTCGACGCGCTCGGCTTCAACCTGGCGGGGTACGGCTGCACGACCTGCATCGGCAATTCCGGGCCGCTCGACGCCCCGATCGCGGCAGCGATCGAGTCGAACGATCTCGTCGTCGCGGCCGTCCTGTCCGGCAATCGAAACTTCGAAGGCCGGATCCATCCGCTCGCCCGGGCGAGCTACCTCGCATCGCCGCCGCTCGTCGTCGCGTTCGCCCTCGCTGGCCGGGTCGATATCGACCTGACGACCGAGCCGCTGGGCGAGGGCAGCGACGGCTCCCCGGTCTATCTCGCGGATATCTGGCCGGCACCGGACGAGATCCGCGCGGTGATCGGCAGCGCGATCGATCCAGAGCTGTTCCGCCGGACGTATGCGACCGTGTTCGAAGGCGACGAGCGCTGGCGAGCGCTGCCGGTGCCGTCCGGCGATCGATATGCGTGGGATCCCGCATCGACCTACGTGGCGAGCCCGCCGTTCTTCGAGGGCCTGTCGTTCGATTCGGCGGTCGGGCGAGACATCGTCGGCGCTCGTGCGTTGGCCGTCCTCGGTGATTCGGTCACGACGGACCACATCTCGCCGGCCGGGTCGATCCCGCCCTGGTCACCTGCCGGCCAGTGGCTCCAGGCGCACGGCGTCGGGCCGCTGGAGTTCAACTCGTATGGCGCCCGTCGGGGTCACCACCAGGTGATGCTCCGAGGCACGTTCGCCAACATCCGCCTGCGCAACGAACTAGCGGCGGGGCGAGAGGGGCCGTACACCCGTCACCTGCCGAGCGGGGACGAGGCGTTCATCTACGACGCGGCGATGCGCTATGCGGCGGAAGGCGTGCCCCTCGTCATCCTGGCCGGCCGCGAGTACGGTTCGGGATCTTCACGCGACTGGGCCGCCAAGGGCACGGCCCTCCTCGGCGTGCGGGCCGTCATCGCCCAGAGCTACGAACGGATCCATCGATCCAACCTCGTCGGGATGGGCGTCCTGCCGCTCCAGTTCGAGCCGGGCGACAGTGCGAATGGCCTGGGACTGACGGGCCGCGAGACGTACGAGATCGTGGGTCTCGCCGACGGACTCTCGCCGCGCCAGTCGGTCACCGTCGTGGCGAACCGCGACGAAGCGGCCGGGGGCGATGGACGACTGGTGCGTTTCGAAACGATCGCCCGGCTGGACGGCCCGATCGAGGTCGACTACTACGAGGGTGGCGGGATCCTGCCGGCCGTCCTTCGGCGGCTCGCCAGCGAGGGATAGCGGGCGTTTCGAATCCGGCGCCCGGGCCGGAACTCGGGCAGATCAGCCGCCGGCGTGCTCCTTCGCCATCTGGGTCCCGCAGCAGCACGTGAACGGCCGCATCTGGGTCATCTTCGCTGAGTCGCCGTGATGCTTGATCGTGATCTCACAATCACAGTTGGAGCACACGAAATCGTCGCCGTCGTGCATCTCCATCTCGGGATCACCGGCCATCTGACCGCTGGCCATGCCCTGACTGCTCATCGACTGATCCATCCTGGACACCTCGCTTCGTGAACGCGCGTGTGCGCCTTCTCTGACAAGGCTGCGCCGCGCCACGTTCGACGCTCGTTCCAGCACGCGCTCGTGGCTTGCAGATCGGTTGCATCGGTGGATACGCCGTCACTCACCTCCGGCGTTCATACTTGGCCGACCCATTCCGAGGCGATCCCATCCCGACTGGACGACCTCACGCGTCCGAGCCGCAGTCCGAGGGGCTCCCGATGACGACGCCGCAGACCGACGAGTTGCTGGACGAGGATCCAGGCCATGCTCCGCGAACGGGAGCGCGAGGGGGTGCGCGGCCTGGACCCGGACGACGCCACGGACGGGGTGGGTCGGCTATCGGCGGAGTGAGGCTTCGTGGACGGGACGGGC
>JACCVB010000221.1 GCA_013698385.1 Chloroflexota bacterium | reverse complement strand
GGCCCGGCGACCCGGCCGCCGGCCGAGGCGTCCGTGGAGCCACAGGCGTTCCAACGGACGGCGGTAGGTGGGCTCAGCGCCGTTACCCCCGAGAGGGCGCGAACCACCGCGTCGTGCCCAACATGGCGAAAAGCGCCTGGGACGCGCCATGCCTGTTCCGTCGCCTTCGCTCGCATCCGCCCAGCTCCTCTGCTGCACAGATCGGAGAAGCGGGCGGAGCGTATCACCGGGGTGTGCCGTTCGGTAGGGCCGTCTCGGTCGACCGGCGCGCGTCGTTGGCGCCAGAGGCGTTCCAACGAGCGAAGGATAGACGCCCTGGCTGCGTTTGGAACGTTCCACGTCCCCCGAATGACGCCGGAACACTGATCGTGGGCTCCCAGTGTCGATTGGAACGGTACTGGCGCCAAACGCATCAGTGCCGCCCCGCTCGACCCTTTGGTCGACCGTGGAAACTCGTCACCTCCCTTCAGGCCTCCGGGGTCCGTGGACTGCCGGACGTACGTCATCGAACGTAGCCGCGCCCTGCGGACTGCCGTTCCGACCGGAGGCAGATGCCTACGGGGAAGAACGAATGACCCATGGAATATGCGACCGCCCGACGTATCGTTGTGAGATGCCCGTGATCGGCCGCGCAGCTCGGCCCGCTTCGGCACTAACGCCGATGTCGATGCCCGTCGGGGAGCGATCCCGCCCCCGCCGCCTTGGGCCGATGCTCGCGGCGGTGGTGCTGCTCAGCACCCTCGTCGCCCTGTCCGCGCTGGATGTGGCGCCTAGCGCCCTCGCCTGGGAGCAGGCACATCGCCTGCTGGCGGCCCTGATCGGACTCGTCGTGTCGTTCCGGAGCTGGCAGGTCGCCCGCGATCGTGTCCGCGCGGTGCGAGGCTGGATCGCCCTGGGCTTCGTGATCTGGGCCGGCGCGGAGGGCCTGCGTCTAGGCAGCCTGGCTACCCCTGACTCGCCACTCCTCGCGTTGTCCACGGTGCTTGCGGCGTGCGTCACGGTCGGAGCGGCGGGTGCGTACGTCGCAAACCTGCGGGGCAAGCTCAGTGACCGCGAACAGATTGCAGTGTATCTCGAGGCGGCCACCGTCTGCGCCGCCGTCACCGGCGTCCTCATCGCGCTCGTGGGCGAGCGCGCCCTGGCGCAGCCGGCATCGCTGCCGCCGCTGATCCAGGGCGCGCTGTTCCTGAACATCCTGGGCGCCACACTGATCCTGGACCTGGCCGTGCGTGCCGAGCTTCGGCTGCGCGGTGCCTACGTGATCCTGCTTGGCCTGGCGCTCGTCGGTGGCGGGTTCGTGGGGAGTTTCGTGATCGCCGCTGGGACGTCGATCGCCGGTGGGACATGGATGTTCGGCGCGCTCATCTCGGCCGGTGTCCTGGTCGTCGCGGCGGGAACCGCGACGTGGACGGACCGCGAGGACGACCGTTCTGGCTACATGGAGGTGGGCCAGGGTGTACGCGGCCTCCTGCCTCTGACGACGCTCGCATTGTCGCCCCTGCTCCTCTTCGCAGCCCAGGACGATGTGAGGCACACGTTGGTGCGACTGGCGCTCAACCTGGTCGTGGGCGCGATGATGCTCACCGCGATCGCCCGTCAGACCGTGCTCCTCAGCGAGCGAGGCATGGTGGTCCGGAGCTTCCGGAACGCCCTGGCCTATGCCGAGCGACGGACCCAGCAGATCGCTGGCGTGGGACGGGCCGGTCGGATCCTCGCGCGAGCCGGGCCCACCGATCGGGCGCTCAAGGCCATCGCGGACCTGCTCCACGAGCGCTTCGGCTACGAGCACGTCGCGGTCTACATGTCCGATGGTGTCGACCTGCGTCGCGGTGCCAGCCGAGGCTTCGCCGATCCGGACGGCGCCTTCGACGGTGCAGGCGGGATCGTCGGTCGCGTGGTGCGAACGCGCCGTCCCGAGCTGGTCCGGGACGTCCAGTCCGATCCCGACTATCGCCTGGGTGCACCCGGCGTTCGTAGCGAGATCTGCGTCCCGCTCGTGGCCGATGGTGACTTCCTGGGCATCCTCGACGTGGAGTCGACCGCCGACCTCCCGCTCGACGATACCGACCTCGCCGCGGTCGTCGCCGTCGCCGACCAGCTGGCGGGAGCGATCGCGCTCGGGACCGAGCGGCTGCGGCTCGTCCAGGAGAAGGATTTCACCTCGGCCGTCCTCGATACCGTCGGCGCGCTCGTGATCGTGTGTGATCCCGACGGTCGCGTCGTCCGCTACAACCAGGCCTGCGCCGATGCCAGTGGCTACACCATGGCCGAGTTGGCCACCCATCCGAGCTTCGACTTCCTGGTCGCCCCCGAGGCCCTGAATCTCGTGAGGACCGCTCGCCAGGACCTCCAGCACGGGCGCATCTCCACCGCCAACGAAAACGACTGGATACGCCGTGACGGCAGTCGACGACGGATCTCGTGGTCGAATACGGCCGTCCTCGACGAGGTGGGCGGGCTCAGATACTCCATCGGGACCGGTGTTGATATCACCGAGCGCCAGCGACTTGCGGAGCAACTCGCCCACCGGGCGCTGCACGACCCCCTGACCGGACTCGCGAATCGGACGCTGCTGATGGACCGTGTCGCCCACGCGCTCATGCCCAGCCGGAAGTCGAACCTGATCGCCCTCCTGTTCCTCGACCTCGACGACTTCAAGGCGGTCAACGACACCCTCGGCCACGTCGTGGG
>JACCVB010000210.1 GCA_013698385.1 Chloroflexota bacterium | reverse complement strand
TCCATGGTCGACTCGCGAACCGTTCTCGACTCACCGGGCGCCGAAGACCTGATCGGCCGCGGCGACATGCTCTACCAGCCGGTGGACCTGCCTCGGCCGGCCCGGCTCCAGGGCGTGTTCGTGAGTGACGACGAGGTCACGGCGGTGACCAAGCACTGGCTGGACCAGGCCGCCGGGCGGACCTTCTACGAGACATCCATCCTCGAGTTCGCCGAATCGGAGGCGGGCGGTGGGGGTCAGTTCTCCTGGCTCGCGGAGCAGGGCGTGGATGAGATGACGCCGGTCGCGGCGGAACTCGTGATTCGCATGCAGAAGGCCAGCACGTCCATGCTCCAGACCAAGCTGAAGCTCGGGTTCGCGCGGGCGAGTCGGGTGATGGATGAGCTGGAGCGGCACGGGATCGTCGGCCCGCAGGACCCGCGCAATCCGGCCAGTCCGCGGACGATCTACGGCTCGGAGAACTGGCTGCGCTCCACAGCCGACGTGGATCGATGACTGAGGGGTCCGCACAGGACCTGCGCTATCCTCTTGTGGCGGTCGCACGACCGGGCGGCCTGACCAGGGATACTCGATGACGACACGGGACCAGCTTCGGCGCGCGGCAGGCGCGGACCGGGGGGCGACAAGCCGGACCGAAGGAGCACGATCGCTCTCGGCTGATGCTGCACCTACGCTGCCCGAGCGACTGCTCGCCGGGCGGGAGCGCAAGGGCGTGGACCTGTATCGCGCGGAGCGGGACACGAAGATCCGCGCCCGGTATCTGGCGGCCCTGGAGCGCGGCGATTACCGGGAACTGCCGGGTCCGGTCTACACGAAGGGATTCCTGCGCAACTACGCCCTCTATCTCGGCCTGGACCCTGACGACGTGCTCCTCCAGTGGCGGCGTGAGCGGGGCGGGGGCCGCGAGCCCCAGGCGGTGATCGCCGTCCCGCGGCCGCTGGTCACGCCGCGTCCCGGGCCGACCTTTTCGCCGAGCCTGGTGGTGTTCGTCCTCATGACGATCGCGGTCCTGGCGTTCGGAGCGTACCTGGGCGTCCAGCTGCTGCGCTTCGCGAAGCCACCGACGATCGCGGTCACGAACCCCCCGACGGCCGTCGTGGACGTGGAGGATACGGTCACCGACTACGTCCTGCGCGGGACTTCTGCGGCAGGAGCGACCGTCAACGTCGTGACGCCGGGTCGCGACCCGTACATCGTCAGCGCGGACGCCGACGGCCGCTGGACGGCCAAGGTGGACCTCCGACGCGGCCGGAACCAGTTCGATGTGAGCGCTTTGGACCCGGACACCGGGAAGCGTTCCGAGGGGACCGTGGCGCTGTTCATCACCGTTCCCTTCCTCGTCATCGAGACACCCACCCTGTCGGTCGATCAACCGTCGGAAGGCGCAACGTTCGAGAATGGCGCCATCCCGATCCAGGGTCGGGCCACGAATGCGACGTCCGTCGTCGTGCGTGCCTCATACACCGGGTCGGTGGAGCCGCCAGGACAGCAGGCCCCGCCTGATGCGGCACCGTCAGACGCTCCCTCGGCGGCGCCGCCCAGTCCGCCCGCTCCCGTCACTGTCCCGGTCGGTGCGGACGGGACGTTCAACACGCCCCTTGAGCTGACCGCGGGCCGCTGGGCCATCACGGCCACCGCGTCGGGTCCCGACAGCAAGTCCGCCGCCCTGACCCGCAACGTGACCGTGGCCTACAAGGGCGTCACGGTCGCCGTGTCGGTCAAGGGTGGTCGAGCCTGGCTCAAGGTCTGGGTGGACGGCCAGGTGTCGGACGTGACCGGTGGGGCCGGACGGGTCTTTTCCTCGGGCAAGGTCCTGACCTTCAGCGGACGCCGGGACATCGAGGTGCGGACCGGCAACGCGTCGCTGACCTACTTCACGATCAACGGGGTCGACCTCGGCCGGCTGTCGAACCTGAGCAATCCCGGGACCTGGAAGTTCGCGCCACCCGCGCCGCCTGCGCGGACGGATCGTCGCTGATCCCTTGCCGGCGATCGGGACCGACGCGCTCGTCCAGGCGGCGGTGCGGTTGCAGGCCGCCTGCCTGGAGCGCGGCTTGACCGTCGCCCTCGGCGAGTCATGCACCGGTGGGTTGGTGGCGCACGCGATCACGCAGGTAGCCGGCTCGTCCAGATACTTCCTGGGCGGTGTCGTGAGCTACGCGGATTCGGCCAAGATGACCCTGCTTCGCGTCCCGGAGGAGCTGATCGATCGGCACGGCGCGGTCAGCGCCGAAGTCGCGGGGGCGATGGCCAGCGGTGTGCGACGTCGCTTCGGCGCGGATCTCGCGGCCAGCATCACGGGCATCGCCGGACCCGACGGGGGGACGGCGGACAAGTCGGTCGGCCTGACGTTCATCGGCCTGGCGCATGACCGGCAGGTCTCGACGCGTCGGTTCGAGTGGGGAGGGGACCGGTCGGCCAACATCGAAGCGAGCGCCGCCGCCGCGATCGAATGGCTCATCGAGTCCGCTGAAGCGGTGCAGGCATGACCCGTACCTCAGAGGAGATCGCCCGGGGTCTGGCACCCGCTCGACCGGCACGACCGATCGTGCCCGGCACGCGCCTGCACGTGATGGGCGTGGGCGGAGCGGCGTCGGCCGGGGCGGCACTCCACGCGGCGGCCGTGGGCGCCGTCGTCACGGCCTGCGACGCGGGCGGCCCGGATCCGCTCAGCCTGGTCGTGGAGGCGGCCGGGATCCCCGTCGCCTGGGCCAACGGGGCCGAGCACATCGAAGCGGACGGATCCGCCCGGGTCGATCGCCTGGCGGCGACGAAGGCAGTGACGTCGGTCCACCCGGACCATCCCGAGCTCGAGGCTGCGCGGACGCACGGGCTGCCCCTCGAAAGCGTCCAGCAGGTCATCGCAGACGCGGCCGCGACCCGAGGTCAGCGCCTCATCGGCGTGACTGGGACTCACGGCAAGTCCACGACGTCGGGCTGGCTGCTCCATATCCTGGCCGCGGCGGAGCGGGATCCGGCGGGCTTCGTCGGGGCACAGCTGCCGGGTTCCATCACGGGCGGGGCTCGCGGCGTCGCCCGGTTCGGCGCCGGGACGGAGTTCGTCGTCGAAGCGGACGAGTACGCCGGCAACTTCGATCCGTATCTCCCGGCGATCGCGTTGCTGATCAGCGCGGAATGGGACCACCCGGACGTCTTTCCCGACGAACCGTCCGTGGTGCGGGCATTCGCCGCCTGGATCCGGCGAGGCCGGGATGAGACGCAACCCGGTGGCATGGCCACGCTCGTCGCGAACGTCGGCGACGCGGGTGTCCGTCACGTCGTGGACGCGCTGGCGGACTGGGAAGGTCGCCGCATCCTGGTCAACCTGGAGAGCCCGGAGGCAGCGTCGTCGGCTGGCGTGGACGCGTGGGTCTCCAGACTTCCAGATCGCGGCGGTCACCGGGTGGTCGGTCGGATCACGGGCGAGGACGGCGACGGGACGGGCCTCGAGATCCGCGGTCTGCGCGGACCGGGGGACTCCACCGTGGATCGTGCCCGGGTCGGGTTGATCGGCCGCCACCTCGCGATCGACGCGCTGATGGCGGCTGCGGGCGCGATGGCAGCCGGCGTGCCGGCCGATGCGACCCTTCCGGCACTGGCTACGTTCGAGGGCGTGGGACGGCGGTTCGAGCTGAAGGGCGACGTGAACGGGGTGGTCGTGCTCGATGACTATGCGCATCACCCGACCGCGATGCGGGCCACCTTCGCCGCCGCTCGACTGCGGTATCCCGGGCGCCGGCTGTGGGCGGTCTACGAGCCGCTGACCTTCCATCGCACCGCCGCGATGCTGGACGCGTTCGCCGACGTCCTGGCGGAGGCCGACCGGGCGGTCGTCATCGATATCTGGGCTGTCAGGGACCCGGACACCTCGATCGCCTCGGCCGCCGCTCTGGCCGAAGCGACCAGTCGACGCAGTGGCGTGCCGGCCGTGGCGCCCGGCAGTCCGGAGGCGACGGCGGACTACCTGGCAGGCGTCGTGGAACCAGGTGATGTCGTGCTCGTGATGGGCGGTGGCCGCTCATACGTGGCGGCGGACCGACTGGTGGCGACACTCGCACAGCGTGACGCCGAGCGGCTCTCGGCCCTGGGCGGCCGGGACCGACGCGACCGACGCGACCGACCGTAGCGTCTCGGACCTGCGGGCTGGGCTTCGCGCCCTTGGATGACCTGACCCCGACCCGCCGCGATCCCCGATCCGTGACCCCGAACCGCCGCGAACCGACCCTGGCGCCACCAGCGTTCCAACCGACGCCCGGACGCGGGCTCAGCCGCATCTGGAACGCTCCGTGTCCCCGATCGACGCCGGAACGGTGCCACCCCCGCCACCCACGCCAACCCCGCCAACCCCGCCACCAGCCCCTCCGGCACTCCCCGCCGCTGGCAGATCCTCGCTCCCGGGCAGCCGGGCGTACAGGGGGTGGCCATCGGACGTCAGGCAGCGGCCCGACGCCAGCTCCCAGCTCCAGCCGTGCAGCCGACAGGTCATGATCCCGTCTTCGACCTCGGCGAACCGAGTGAGATCGGCCTTCATGTGCGGGCAGCGCCGCTGGACCTGGTATCCCGCCAGCTCGAACGTGCCTTGCGACGGTCCGTTCTCGGCGTAGAAGCCCTCGGCGTACTGCAGCCGCTCGACGCTCAGGCACTTGAAGAACGTGTACACGTAATCGTTATAGGCACCCCGGCGTCGGGCACTGAATCGCATCGACAGGAACAGCTCGTTGACCCAGTCGTCGACGCGCTCGCGCACGAGATGGTCGACCAGGTCGCGCGCCACGAAGAACTGGTAGCGCGGCTCCTCCCCGTCGGTCGGTCGCCTCACCTCGCGCGCGACGAAGTCGATGACGACGCGCTCGTCGCCGACATCCAACAGGACCTGGTCCGCGACGCCGGCGCAGATCATGTCCGCCTGTTCGAGGAGCGGATCCCACCACTCCTTCAAGACGGGCAACAGGTCTACCCGCGGGCCCTGCCACGATGCCCGCTCCGCCGCGATCGACTCGGCCTTGCGCGCCTGATACGACCGCAGGTAGGCCGGCTTGTCAGCGAAGATCGACGCCGGATCCACAGGATGCGTGACCTCGAACCGACCGCGACCCACCTCGGCGACGGTACCGGGGAGCATCAGCCGGCCGCCTTCCCGGCCCTGCTCCGCGATGTAGTCCAGGAACGTCGGCTGATCCGGGAAGATGTTCCACGGATCGTCGCGGAGGTCGTTGTGCTCGAACAGGTCGGGATCCAGGAAACACGGTGGCCCGGCCGACGGCACGACGAACGCGGGATCCAGCATCTCGATGTAGCGGAACGCGCGGGCGAGCTGCGCGACCCGTTTCTTGTGCCCGAGCGCCTCCTTCGCCTTGTCCGGGTACTCGTACACCATCGGGTACCAGATCGCGCCCGAGAACTGGAGGAAGAGTGCGTCGAGCGGTCCGTCGGCGAGCAGCTTGTCCGGATCGATCGGGCGCGAATCGTTCATGTTCAGGACGCGCACCTCGCCATCGTCGATGCGCAGCGCGGAATCGCCGATCGGTCCGTCGGTCGGTGCGACGAGGGCGTGGATGGCCAGGCGAAACGGCCCGGCCTGGAACGGCTCCAGGTCGCGGGACTGGATGAAGTCCGTGAATCCGAGCCGTCGAAGCGACTTCTCCAGCTCGTCGAGCGGGTAGTCCGGCAGGAGGACGGTCGCCGACTTGTCGACGTGATCGCGCAGGAAGCGCGGGTCGAAATGGTCGTGATGCAGGTGCGAGACATACAGGAAGGTCGGGTGGCCGATCGCCTCGGGATCGATCCCGTCGTTGGCCGGGAACGGATACCACGAGCCGAAGAACGACGGGTTGAACCATGGATCGCACAGGATGCTGGCACCCTTGGACTCGACGAACAGGCCGGCCTGTCCCAGGAAGGTGATGCGCATCGGGAGAGGATACCGGCTGGTCCCGCGACCGTCCCCAAGCGTGGATCGTGTGACGACCTGTCTGCGCCCGGGCCGGTACCATAAACCTCCGACCGGCCGGGAATGGCGTCGATCGGACGGAGCAGAGGAGGATGGATGGCCGGAGAAGCTTCGTTCGACGTCGTCAGCGACTTCGATGAACAGGAACTGCGCAACGCGCTCGATCAGGTGCGGCGGGAGGTCGGTCAGCGCTTCGACTTCAAGGGCGTGACGGTCGATCTCGACCAGGCCAAGGACGAGTTGACCCTCCTGACCGACGACGAGCATCGCGCCGCGGCGATCAAGGACCTGATCGAATCGAAGGCGATCCGCCGAAACCTGTCGCTCAAGATCTTCGACTGGGGCAAGGTGGAGCCGGCCGGCGGCAACAAGGTCCGCCAGGAGATCAAGCTTCGGCGCGGGCTTAGCGACGAGATCGCCAAGCGCATCACGAAGCTGATCCGCGAGGAGTTTCCCAAGGTCAAGTCGCAGATCCAGGGCGACGCGGTGCGTGTCTCGGGCAAGAGCCGGGACGATCTCCAGAAGGTCATCACGCGGCTGCGTGAACTGGACGAATCGGTGCCGCTGCAGTTCGAGAATTACCGCTGAGGTGAAACGTGATGCCGGGTTCCAGCTTCGCCAGAGTCCTGATGATCATCGTGAGTGTGGTCATCGTGCTCGGCTTGATCGCCTCCAGCGTGGCCTCACCGATCGCGATCTGACCGGCGCGGCCTACCGGCCGACCGCCCGATGACCGAGGAAGTCGCGCCGCCCGAACCCGTCGCGCCGCCCGAACCCGTCGCGCCGCGGACCGTCGGCCGGATGATCGCCGACGCACTCAGATCTGCTGGGGTGCGCTATGCCTTCACCGTGCCCGGCGAATCGTTCCTCGGCCTGCTGGACGCCCTCGGCGATGCCGGAATCCGCGTCGTCGCGGCCCGTCACGAAGGCGGCGCCGCGTTCATGGCCGAGGCGCATGCCCAACTCACCAGCCGTCCAGCCGCTTGCCTCGGCACCCGTGCCGTGGGGGCAGCCAATCTCGCCATCGGCATCCACACCGCCCGCCAGGACTCGGCGCCGATGTTCGCGCTCGTCGGCCAGGTCGATCGACGTGATCGCGGTCGTGAGGCCTTCCAGGAGGCGGACCTGGTGACCACGATCGGGGGTCTCGCGAAGTGGTCCGCCGAGCCGCAGGATGCCGCAGCCGTCGCAGGGATCATGGGCGAGGCCATCCGGCAGGCGCTTGGCGGCCGGCCCGGCCCGGTGCTCCTGTCCCTCGCCGAGGACCTGTTGGACGAGCCCGCTCCGGCCGACGCCCAGGTGGACGGCGCACGCCAAACCCCGCCGCGGGCGACGGACGACGACATCCGCGCCACGATCGAACTGCTCGCATCGGCCCGTCGGCCGATCATCCTGGCGGGAGCCGGCATCCTGCGAGCTCGGACCTCCACAGACCTGCTCCGCTTCGCAGACCTGCTTCAGGTGCCGATCGTCGCCGGTTGGCGTCGAGGTGACGTCGTCTCGAACGACCACCCGCTCTTTCTCGGGACCGCTGGCTACGGTTCGCCGAGCACCGTTCGAGACCGCCTCCTCGCCGCGGACGCCATGCTCGTGATCGGCTGCCGACTCAACGAGCCGACCACCTTCGGCTACACGATGCCGGCCGCCGACGCCCGGTGGATCCACGTGGACCTGGCGCCGGGACGTGCCGAAGGGCTGCCCGACCCGGAGCGGTCGATCGCGGCCGATGCTCGGGCCTTCCTGCGAGCCGCCAGCGAACGACTCGTCGGCAAGGCCGTCCTGGACGCGGAGCTGGTTCGCGCACGTCAGGCCGCAAACGAGATGGACCGCGCGGCGTGGGAACAGGCGAGCGATGTGGACGACAGCGACTGGGATGGTCCGGGCGTCCACCCCGGCCGTGTCATCACGACGCTCCGTCGGATCCTGCCCGATGACGCGATCATCACGACCGACGCGGGCAACTTCGCGGGCTGGGCCGCCCGTGGCTTCCGCTTCCGTCGTCCCGGCACGTTCCTTGGCCCGACTTCCGGGGCGATGGGGTATGCCTTGCCGGCCGCGATCGCCGCCGCGCTCGTCCATCACGACCGACCGGTGGTCGCGCTCGTCGGCGACGGCGGGATGGCCATGACGATGGCCGAGCTCGAAACGGCCGTGCGCGAAAAGGCCCGGATCATCGTCCTCGTCTTCGACAACGAGCGCTACGGCACGATCCGGATGTGGCAGGAGCGTCGCGGAACCGGAGTGGGCATCGCAACGGAACTCGGTCCGATCGATTTCGCCGCGGCGGCGCGTGGGATGGGCGCTCGAGGCGTCCGCGTCGATCGCGACGCCGACTTCGAGGGCGCGCTGCGGCAGGCGATGGCCGAGGACCGTCCCACGGTCATCCAGCTGGCGCTCGATCGGCGTTGGGTCTCGGTCGATTCCGTGCCCACGCGCGACTGACCCGCAAGTCCGCGTCAGCCGCGGCGAGCCACGACCGAGAACGACAGCGGCACGCGTCCCCGCTCTTCGGGTCGGACGTCCCCGTGACCGCCCCACCAATCGGTCGGATGCTCGCGGACCTGCTCCAGCTTGAGGCCGGCGCCGAGCATCGCCGTGATCACCTCGCCCAGCGTCCACGCCCGCGCGAACTTCCAGCT
>JACCVB010000186.1 GCA_013698385.1 Chloroflexota bacterium | reverse complement strand
TCGATCGACCCGGCGGACATCCCGATCGATGGCGACGCGGACGAGCCGACCCTGGACCCGGCCGACGTGGAACTCGCCCTTCGCTACCTGTCCGACTATCGCGTCATCGTGGTCGCTCGGCCTGCCGAGGTCGCGATCATCCACGCAGCAGCCACCGCCGCCAACTGGGCGAATGCACACTTGGTGGTCGCACTGGCACCCGGCATGGACTCGCCCGCGGGCCTCCCCGCCGACGCGCTCATCATCACGGCCGATGAGGATGACGGCGGCGCGCTGGCTGGACTGCTCGGTACCTATGCGGCAGCCATCGATGGCGGCACGCCTCTCGCCGAGGCTTTCGACGCCTTTCGAGCGGCAGCGACCACCTAACCTACGAGGGGCGCGATCAGTTCCGGGCCGTCCCGGCGGACGTCGTTGACGTCGCGGTTGACGGCGTAGACCCGGAGGGCGAGCTCGTCCGTCGGCTGGAGCAGGCCGATGAGCTCACCTGGATCCGCGGGCGCCGGGTCCAGCCACCGGTCCCAGGCTCCGTCCGGGATCATGACCGGCATCCGATCGTGCAAGTCGGTCAGCGCGTCGTTCGGTGTCGTCGTGATGATCGTGAACGTCCGCCGGACGACCTCGGTCTCGGAATCCTTCCAGCCGGCCCACAGGCCCGCCAGCGCCAGTGGCCGCCCGTCCGGTTGCACCACGACGTACGGCTGGCGGATGGTGCCTTCGCGTTTCCACTCATAGAACGAGTCGACCGGGACGAGGCAACGGCGGCGCTTGAAGGCATCCCGGAAGGCGGGACTCGTGGTCAGCGTCTCGGCGCGGGCATTGAACATCTTCGAACCCGTCTTGAGGTCCTTTGCCCAGTGCGGCACGAGGCCCCAGCGATAGGCCGTGATGGCACGCCGATCCTCGCGCTGGACGACGACGTAGGCGTCATCGGTCGGGGCGACGTTGAATCGGGCGCCAAGCTCATCGGCCAGCGGCTCGGCGGCGAAGATCTCGGCAAGCTCGGAGGCCGGGCGTTGCTGGGTGAACCGTCCGCACATCGGCCCAAGTCTAGTATCGTCGGGCGGATGGACGACGCCACCGACCCGAGCCGAGCCGAGCCGCCCGCGGCGTCTCCACCGCCCGACCTCCCCGACCCGTCGCGCAGCGGGCGCCTGACCCGAGCCGAAGCGACGACTCACCTCGAGGCCGGGGACGCGGCGCTCGCGGCGGGCGAGTTTCGCGATGCGGCGATCCGCTATGGGCGCGTGGTCGGCTTCGATGACGCGGCGGTCACCGCGGCCGCGCTGCTGGGCCTTGGCGAGGCGCGCTATCGACTCGACGACGACGCTGCGGCACTGGCGTCATGGGAGGCCGCGGTCCGGGTCGGCGAGACGCCTTCGACCTACCCGGCGTGGCGCAATATCGCCGCCGCGCGGGTTCGCGCGGGCGATCTGCCCGAAGCCATCGATGCCTACCGGCAGGCCGACCGACGCGCCCCGGCGCAGGACAAGGCGGAGATCGCGACCCGCCTCGGCTGGTTGACTCGGGAGACGGGCGACGGACGCGCCGCTCGGCGCTATTTCGCGAAGGGGCGCGGCGATGGCCCGCTCATCTCGGTCACGACGATCCTCATCGCCGCGACCGTCATCGTGTCGCTCTCCGCGCTGCTCTCAGGCGAGGGCCAGTTCCTGTTCGATGCCCTCGCGCTGGACAAGGCCGCGCTAGCCGCGGGCGAGTACTGGCGCCTGTTCACGGTCACCCTGCTGCACGGCAGCTTCATCCATCTCGGGTTCAACATGTATGCGCTGTACCTCGCCGGTCCGATCGTGGAGCGCTGGTACGGCCCGGTCCGGTTCCTGTTGTTCTATCTCGCCTGCGCGGCGGCCGGATCCGTCGGCAGCTTCGTGTTCGGCGGCGGGGCGACGTCGGTCGGGGCTTCGGGCGCGATCTTCGGGCTGTTCGGGGTGTTGCTCGCGGCCGGTCGGATGCATCACCCGGTCGATCGGGGGAGTCGGGCCCTGGTCAGCCAGATCGGGACGCTGATCATGATCAACATCGTGTTCGGCTTCGTCGCATCCGGGATCGACAACGCGGCCCACCTGGGTGGCCTGGCCGCCGGTTTCTGGCTGGGCTCGCTCATCCCGCCGAATCGAGTGCAGACGATGGCCTCGCTCTGGCAGCGATCCGGCGAGGGGCACACGGCCCACATCGCGCGGGTCCCGATCGCGATCGTGGCGTTGGGCCTGGCCGTGGTCGCGGTCGTGGTCGTCGCGGGCGTGCTGTTGGGCACCGCGGCGCGGATCGGCTAGCGTCCGGGCGATGTTCGCGACGTTGCTCGGGGCGTTGCCCTCGCCGCCTGTGCCCGAGAGCGCGGCTGCGGAGGCCGGGTTGGACGCGCGCATCGAACTGCAGATGGAGCACGGCCTGGAGCCGCTCACGGCGGCGGGATGGAGCGCTCGGGGCGACGACGGCGAGGTCGATCCCCTGGGAACGTGGACGGCGGCTGCCGCACGGACGGGCGGGATGGTCAAGGCGGTCCTGCCCGGACCGTGGTCCAGCCACCGGCCGGTGGCGGCCATCCGCGGGGAGCTGCTGGGGCTCGTCGACAGCGGTTGTCGCTGGATCGAGGTCCACGAGCCGGCGGCCGCCGCGATCGGCCCGGACCCGGAGGCACGGGCGCGCTTCAGCGAGGCGCACCAGGTTCTCACAGACGGGTTCCCGGGCGTGCACCTCTCGCTGGCGCTCACCGGCGGCTCGGCCGACACCGCCGGCATCGAGACCATCCTCGCCGGGGCATATGCGAGCCTCGCGGTCGACCTGATCGAGGGTCCGGACAACTGGCGCCTCGTCGCGGCGACCCCGGGCGACCGCGGCATCGTGTGCGGCGTCATCGCCGCGCGTCCAGGCTCTGACGATCGACCCGAACTGCCGGTCTGGGCGGCAGGCTATGCGGCGTCGACGGGGGGTCGCGGCATGGACCGGGTGGGTCTCGCCACCGCGGGCTCGCTCGTGGCGCTCACCTGGGAGCAGGCCGTGGAGAAGGTCCGTCGGCTGGGCGAGGCGGCCCGCTTGGCGGCAGCCCCGCCCGACGAACTGGCGCGCCGGCTCGATCCCCGGGCCGTGGACATCCGGAGCGCGGGACTCGGGCGCTATGACCCCCCGGCGGAACGACCTTCCCGGCCCGGCCGCGGCCCTCGTACCATCCGGTCATGACATCCACTCGTTTCTGGCACGGCTTTGCCGACATGCACCTGGTCAAGGACGCCGAGGTCGTCTTCCGTTCAGGGGAGGGGGTCTGGCTGGAGTCCGTCGATGGCCGCCGCTACCTCGACGCCACGGCGGCGCTCTGGTACTGCGCGGTGGGATATGGTCGGCGCGAGATCGCGGACGCGGTCGCCGACCAGCTCGCGCGACTGCCGGCGTACTCGTCGTTCGGCGCCTACACGACCGAGCCGACCCTGGCGCTCGCCGAGCGTCTGACGGCGATGGCGCCGATCGACGATGCGGTGGTCTTCCTCGGTTCGGGCGGATCGGACGCGGTCGATACGGCGGCGAAGCTGGTGCGTCGCTACTGGGACGTGGTCGGGCGGCCGGAGAAGCGGGTCATCGTCTCGCGCGAGCACGACTACCACGGGATGCACGCGTGGGGAACGGCCCTGGCCGGGATCCCGGGCAACAAGGCGGGTTATGGCGGCGAGATCATCGAGGAGATCGTGACCGTCGGGCTGGCCGACACGGAGAGCCTGGGCGCCCTGTTCGCGCGGCGCGGCGCGGCGATCGCGGCGTTCATCGGCGAGCCCGTCATCGGGGCCGGTGGCGTCTACCCGCCCGAGCCGTCGTACTGGGCCGAGGTCCAGCGGCTGTGCCGCGAGCACGACGTCCTGTTGATCGCGGACGAGGTGATCACGGGCTTCGGTCGGACGGGGTTCATGTGGGGCTCGGAGCGGTACGGGATCGAGCCCGACCTCGTCCTCTTCGCCAAGGCCGTGACGTCCGGCTACCAGCCGCTTGGCGGGGTGCTCGTGGGGCCACGGGTGCGCGCCCCGTTCTGGGATGGGACCGCGGCCGGGCCGATGTTCCTCCACGGATACACCTATTCCGGGCATGCCGCGGCCTGTGCGGCGGCGATGGCCAACCTGGACATCATCGAGGGTGAGGGACTGGTCGCACGGGTCGCCTCGATGGAGGCCGGGTTCGACACGGCGGTGCGTCGCCTCGAGGGTGCGCCGCTCGTCGGCGAGGTGCGGACCGTCGGCCTGACCGCGGCCGTGGCGATCGCCCCGGATCGCCTGGCGGCGGACCCGGGCATCCCGGCACGGGTCGTCGGCGCGGCGCTGCGACATGGGGTGGCCACGCGCGTCGTTCGCGGCCACGCGCTCCAGGTCTCGCCGGCCTTCGTCATCACCGAGGGCGAGATCGACACGCTCGTCGACGGTCTGGGCGCCGCCCTGGAGGACGTGGCCGCCGCGGTCTGATCCCGTGCCGTCGCGCCGTGCCCGCCCGCCGCCCGCCGCACCTGGGTCTCGCGGCGAACTCGACTTGATTCCGACACCCGACGGTGGGACCATCGGGGTACCTCCCGCCGACCCCACCGCTGACCCGCGGCCCGGCCGATGAGAGCGCCCGAGTGCACCCGTGGACGCAATCGATCCGTCATCGCGAACCCAGCAGTCGCGCCAAGGAGGTTTCGGCCCGTGATCGAACACATCACGCTGACGGTGAACGGCACCCAACGAGAACTGGATGTCGAGCCGAGACGGCTGCTCGTCCAGGCCATCCGCGAGGATCTTGACCTCACGGGTACCCACATCGGCTGCGACACGAGCCAGTGCGGGGCGTGCACCGTCCACCT